>CAKRTZ010000042.1 GCA_934402515.1 uncultured Lachnospiraceae bacterium | reverse complement strand
ATGTGTTCCATCATCATTAAATGTCTTTTTCAACGTATTTTCTGTTAAGAAAATGGAAACAAGCAAAAGAATACATTCTACGATTCCAATGGTATTTTCATCACTGTAGGAATAATCATTAGAATCCTGTCTGGTGGAATCCGTCTCATTACTGCATCCCGCGTAGGTGTTTCTATTTGCCTCAAGCTGGAATTCTATCAGCCTTTCCAAATCGGCATTTTCCTCCTGGATGCAGGCAACCGTACACTCCTGGTCTCGTACCAGATAATCTACGGTTACATGAAAAAGATTGCTGATTTGTATGAGGTTGTTGATATCGGGGTATACCTGACCAGATTCCCACTTAGCCACAGCCTGTCTGGATACATCCAGCTTTTCTGCAAGCTGCTCTTGTGTGACTCCTTTATTCTTCCGAATCAACTGTAGTTTTTCTGAAAATATCATGTCGCATCACCTCCACAATCAGCATACCCTATTCACATTCTTAATGACATACACTGCTCATTGCTGTTTTGCTACTTTTATTATACGAAAAATTTAAAATTCCCAAAAACGGGAATACTTGAAATTACCTACTGTATATGCTATGATACGCGTAGGCAAAAAGCAGTCAATAGTCCGTAAGGACAACCAAATCCCCAGTAGTTGCAGCTACTGGGGATTTTTATTCCGTTTGGGCAAGATGGCTTATTCCCTCATAGAATTCCTGCAACAACGTAGCTAATTTTTCAGGAGCCTCCCGGTTTACTTCATGCCCGGTTCCCAAAATCTCATGAAAGCTGGAATGACTCAGATAACGATTCAATTCTTCCGCCGCTTTTTTGTTTGCTTTGTCATTTTCTCCACACACAAGTAGTACCGGGCAGGTAACTTTCTGCAAGGAATCACTGAAATCCAGGTCTGCCATGGTGTCACACAGGCTGATAAAATCTGCTTTATCAAAACCAGTCTGCTGAAACGTAGACTTTGGCATAAAACGAAACAACATATTTTGAAATTTCAGCAACTTCCTCGGCATTTTATATTGCGGCGCAATTAAAACCAATGCTTTGACCTTGTTAGGATGGTCTATGGCATAGTTGAGTGCCAGAACAGCGCCTAAAGAAAGTCCACATAAAACCATTTCTTCCTTTTCTTTCCCGCACTCCTTTGAAAATGCCGTGTACAATTTCATGTAAATTACGTTATTTCCTTCCACCATCTCTGCCAGATTCAAACAAATACTATTATGCAACTCGTTGGTGGCATTTACGACTCTATCCCAACTGTCTTTCGTTTGCCCTAACCCGTGCAAGTATAGATACTTCATATCGTTTTCCTTTAACCACTATCTTCCAAAAATTATATGTAATTTTCGTATTTAAATTTCATACATACGCTGAATGTCTTTCTCAATTTTACGATTGTATTTAATTGCTTTCGATTACTTGTATTTCCTTTATTCCTTATGAATATACATTCTGGTCATTGCCGGCTCGCCATCTCCCTGCACCATGCAGAGAAATTCCCAGCCATAGCGCTCGTAAAAGGAGGTGTGGTCGGTTACAAGGTACAAAGTGGCAATGCCCTTCTTCTTCATGTCCCTGCACACAAGATTTAACAGATTTTCTGCAATGCCCTGTCCCCGGTATGCCTCCTCCGTATAAACAGCACACACATTTGGGGTCAAATTCTTGCGGTCGTGAAAGTCATTCTCAATCACGCCCAGTCCTCCAACGATATTGTCCCCATCCAGACAAAGATACCAGTCATACTCCGTTTCACCCTTTACATACGCATCCATACATTCCAGATAAGCATCCGTGGGCACACCCCATTTATCGTGAAACCACTGTGCCGCTTTTTCCTTTAACTCTGGTTTTTCCCGAAGTGTCATATAGTTGTAAGCCATCATGTTTCCCTCCCTTGTACCATCCTACCACAACTCCAGCCGCATCTGCAAATCCAGCCAGCTTTCCTGCTTTGCCTCGTGGATGACATCCCCCGGCATACTGCCTCCAATCAAAAACGGCGACTGGGGGTCGTGTCTCCTCATGTTCGACTTAACGAGCGCAGTATTGGCATTGGCATAACAGTATTTGCACAAATGCCCACAGGTATCATAGGTACCGATATCCACTCCCAGCAGGCAGGCGCACTGTCCGTTTCTCTGGTTGGTTTTCCGGTTGGGGACTTTTAAGTTGGCATGAAGTGCGGTCTCAAAGGTCTGCACCGTCATACATCCAGAACAGTCCGCACCGTAGGGTGCCAGTTCCTCTCTCTCCGCGCAGGGGCGGATGGTCATGCCATGGGCTTTCGCAATCTGTACAAAATTTTTCCCAAGGGCAAGCCTGTCCTCCCAGGAAACGGCTCTGGCTGTGGGGAAATTCTGTTCCACCTTTTTATAAATGTCAATAAAACTAATCACGCAGGTCTTTGTATAACCGGATAAGTTTCTGGTCATGTGTTCAAACCGGGAAATGTGCCACTCCACGGAATGGTTTCCATCCACCAGAATCGGGTCGTACCGCCATCCGATGCTGTCCACGCCCACCTTGTCCGACAGCCTTTTGAAATTCTCCATGACGGTTTCCGTGTCTGGCACGTTTGGCTCGATGTCTTTTCCATAAGGAGTAATCGTCACAAACCAGTATTGCCCGTAGGGTTTGAGAATGTCCAGGTGGGACAGCATCGGCGCTGGATTTTTGGTACAGAAAGCAATCAAATCCACCACTTCCGGTGATAGGCTGTATCGGGTGACCTGGTTTGGCTGATAGGGATTGCGAACCAGCACATAGCCTTCCTTGATTCGGTTTTGTAACCACTGGGAATAAAACGCGGGAATGTCCGTCCGCATACCGGTTTGTATAATCATATTAACGGTTGTCCTTCACCAGAACCTTGAAGATTTCCCCCACATACATCTCATGGAAATCTCTTTCTGGATAATTAAAATCAATGAGCTCTTTGTCTGAAAATCCTCTTTTCAAAAGAGTCGACTGATATAGTCTGCGACAGATAAACACCATATCTGCCTCTGCAAAGTAAATTGTGCCATCTGCGAACACTGGCGTCAATCCGGATTTTTCAATTTTATCCCCGTTTCTTCCAGAGTGACTGCCCAGATACCCCAAGGCTTTCTTCTGCTCCGGGGCAAAATGCGACATGGTAAAAGGATTCACCTGTAAACTCTTAACATCTACCTCTTTCATCATTGCTTATAGGTTTCCATGAAGATTATGTAAACCTATAAGATTCTCATACTCTACATATGTTTTTCCAGCAATACCAGGCGGACATCAGGTATCCCGTTAAATACGGTGGGAAAAGCACCAATGTCCCGTCTATATCCTCTACCTCATCACCGCCTTCTGAGGGTACCTACTCTTTTTCCAAGGCGGCATCCCGTATGGCAGGATTCATGTATTGCTCGTCCAGAATGTCGTTCTGTGCCTGGATCATTTCCCCGCATTGTGCTGCTGATTCCCAGTCTTTTACAAAATCGCCGCCCAGTCCCTCATGGGAATCGGTTCCATTGACCGCTTCCAGAGCGGGGATGTATTTTTCCAACTCATTCTCCGGTTTTAACTCCATATAGCGGTTGACCACATCCAGTAGGTCCCCGGTACCGGTGGTAAATCCAATGATCCCGGCGGTGTATCCTCTGCCGTCTCCTATATCCTCAATATAGGCATCCTGTCTGGTATACACTGGAAACCAGTGCGAATACCTCTTTGCGAAGCACTCCTTGAGAAATATCGATTGCCTCAATGCTTTCCTCTTCACTTTCCATAAAGTCTTCCCTACTCTCCACAAGACTTTCCTCATTTTTCTGACATCCTGCAAGGGCAAACATAACACACAAAGCAATAAGAATTATTTTAGATTTCATCAATTTTGCCTCCAATCTGTTCTGAAGTTTAATAAATGGCATCGATCAGTCATGACTAATCGATGCCATTGTAACATGTTCCTTATAAAATAGAAGAAAAATCAATGGTTTATGCTTTTTACGCCATGGTGAAACGATCCATCATCTCATGGAGCTTGTCCACAGAGGAATGACATTCCTTCACGGTGTCAAAGGATTCCGCACTCTTTTCTACCATATCACTGGTCTTCTGGGCAATGTCGGTAACACCGATTGTTGACTCATGAACGGTCTCATTAATACCGGAGACAGAATCCACAATAAAGTTTACGGCCTGGCTAAGAGAATCTATGGCTTCCTTCACACCTGCCATACTCTCCTTAAATACGCTGGCATCCTGATGGTACTGTACACTTACATCCTTAAACTCATTATACTCCTGTAATACAGTATCCTCCAGAAAAGCCGTAGTCTCTGTAAGGCACTCGGACATATTACCCACAGCCTCATTCACTTCCTGCACAATACTGTTAATATCGGTAACGGCCTGGGAAGTCTGACTTGCCAGACTGCCGATCTCCGTTGCTACCACAGCAAAGCCTTTTCCCGCTTCACCGGCTCTTGCCGCCTCAATACTTGCGTTTAAAGCCAACAGACTGGTCTGGGAAGAAATGGACATAATCGTACCGGTGAGCTCATTGATCTTCTCAACCGCTTTGGACTCCTCAATGGCTTTATCGGATTTATCTTTCACATCCTCATACATCTTCTGGGTCTTCTCACTGGCAGCCATTGTTTTGTCCTGTAATGCCTGTGCCCGCTTCATAATCTCGTCGGATGCGGAGGTTCCCTCTTCGGCAAGTTTCGTGATCTCATCGGCACCACTCTTGATAGAACCGATATGACCGTTGATGGTCTCTGTGGAGGCTGCCGTTTCTTCCATACCTGCTGCCAGTTCCTGTGTGGTGGCGGAGTTATCAGAGCACATACCGTCTACCACACCTGTCACTTCCTGTAAATGGTTAATGCTTGCAGTCAGCTGTTCACTGGCCTCCTCAATATTTGCCACCATATCACGCAGACTCTTACGCATGTTGTGGATTGCCCGGGCCATGATACCGGTCTCATCCTTTTTCTTACGAAGTTTCTGGGCTGCCGGGTTCGTACGAAAATCCAGATTGGCCGTCTGGGTAATCACTTCCGTAAGTTGACGGATCGGTTTGCAAATTGCACGGCTTACCAGAAAACCAAGACACATGCAGAAAATCAAACTGATCAATGCCACCCGGAACACTGCAATATACATATCATTGTAAACACCCAGTACATCACTCTGATCTGCAGCCAAAACGACGATCCTGTTCTCTGCTGTCAAAGCATACGCTGCATACTTCTTACTTCCATTGTAATCATAAAGAACCACATCGTTCGCAGGTACTTTTCCTGCTTTCAGCTGCTCCACGACATCAGCTACAACACTGTTTTCCACCGGCTTGCCGATCTTATCTGCCGTGGGATGATAAAGCATGGTTCCATCGGTGTCCACCAGATAAACGTAAGCAGAAGGAATATGCTCAATCTGAACTCCTGCCAGAAACTTTGCGTCTGCCGTGTTCTCATCATCGCCCTCCTTTTGCATCTCATCCAGTGTCTGGGCACTCATCTCAGCCAGGCTTAAAAAATATTTTCCATTCGTATCGGTAGAGATCTGTCTGGTTCTGGGAATCATACACGCCAACAGACCAATCATAGTCAAAATAATAATGGCAAACACCAGCTCGCATATATAAGCTGATATAGAGTGAAAAATGTTAATTTTTTCGCGTTTTTCTTCCTTGATTTGCATAGCAGAATATCCTTTCTCCTTAGTTTCGATTTCAGTTATAATATTACATTATAGACCAAACAGACATAAATTCCCACCATTTTTCCACAAAAATCTTATACTTTCACATTTTGGAAAACGTTTATAAATATGTCCATAAATTTTCAACCAGTTGATATACTCTGGTTGCAGGACATCTCCCAGATGGTGACATATCTCCATACGACTCATATTGCCTTCTGGCGCGTGCTATTGCAATCTCTGTTTTGTCTTTTAGAATATCATAGATTTCCCTTTTATTCTTTTCATATTCAATGTATAGTTTCAACCTCTCTATATACTTTTCTCTCCCTATGTTACTTGTAACTTCCTGAAAGTGCAGCAGAAACCATAATTCAATACATTCATTTGACCAGGCAACACAATATTTCCTTATATCTCTCCTTCCTTCAGCGCTGTATTGCGTATTGTCAAAATTATCCAGAGGAAAATCATCCTTATCATACATAAGCCAGACTTCTTCTGCCTGTGGGAACTTTTCATCCACAGTGTTTCTGGCATATTCCAACAGACTTTTCGTATTTCTGCCGGTACCCTCTACCACAATGCGTTCACCTGTGGAATATTCTCTATATTTTTCGTTTATCTTACTTGCAATGGCTCCAATGTAATATGGTTCGGTTTTGGTTCCCTCACTTATGATGTAAATATATGGTGGTAGTAATGGAATATCCATTTTTTTCTTCCGCTTTTCCATCTTTTCTTGAAGTCTGGACTGTTCTTTTTTATTCTCGCTATGCTTTTTCTGTTTCAGACTCATCCGTATCCTCCCACATTATGATTTGTCTAATATAAGGGTCGGCACCATAACGTCCTTCTAAATACCTTTTTCCATACGCCTCATCATTTCTTATATGCTTTCCATTATCCTTTCTAAACGAAACAAGCGAATACAATTTTGCCGCACCATACGGATTTTTTGCACAGAACCATATTTCATCTCGGCGAAATACCTCTTTGTTCATCGTTGAGATATCATGAGATGTAAATAATAATTGTGCCCCATTTCTATTTTTCTCAGGGTTTGTAAACAACTCTATAATATACCGCAAAAGTTTCGGATGCAGCTTTGCATCTAACTCATCTGCAATTAAAAGTCCTCCCTCTTCCAGGCACTCATTGATTCTTGCCAGACAACTCAGTAACTTTCTTGTTCCGCTGGATTCTTCCGTAAGTTTTATCTCGCAATACTTTCCATTTTCCATAAGATGTTTCGTGTAAATATTCCTAATATTTCCATCCTCATCTTTTTCAATCCGAATATCTTTAATTGGAATATCCATTTCACTTAGCATTTCAAAGATAATCTTTCTCTTTTCTTTTGTTCTGGGTAGTACCAATCTTTTCTCGTTTTTTGGATTATCATAGCTTAAAACTTCGATGTTTAAAAACCACTGGATAACCTTGTCGATTGTCTCAATATCATAATTAACTGCAATATGCGATAGCAAAGGCATTGTATCACTTACTTTTTCTACCGGGATATTTTCTATTTCTTCTCCCAAAACACATTCCTCGTCTGTACGCTCAAATATGAGTTCAACATTTCCGCTTGCCATATCCTGTTTATATAAATTTTCTTCTATTATTTTATCCTTCAACAAGGAAAGCTGATACCGATACTTTTCCTCCTCGATTTGAAACATAATATCAAATTTTGTAGGTAAATCTTTATATTCGGGAAGTAACTTATAATAAACCTCCTTGGACATCGATGGTGCGTGCCGCTCTGTCCCTTCATATCCTTCGTTTTCTGACATTTTTGTCATAAGAGTATACTTAATCAATATATACCTCAGATAAATAGCCGCCTCGAGAACCGTCGATTTCCCTCCACCATTGGGACCATAAATTGCAATTACCGGTACATAACTTTCTTCACTGTTTTTACCCTGAATTAAGCTTTCCTTATGCTCATTAATATTTTCGGCGATAAAGTCTAATGTTGCCTCATTTTTAAATGCTTTAAAATTTTCAAATGTAAATTGATGTATCATTGTCCCTCCATGAGATTTTTTCTCACATTATTTTCTATTATAGTATCACCTTTTATCCCTGTTTTCAATCTTGGTATCCTGGTTTTCAAAGAAAATGCAGGATTCGTCATCCGTAGCCAGACAAGGAGAGTGGCAAAAAGGAGTCACCCCTTGGGATGACTCCTTGTTTCCTTATTCTTTCACTATGATTGCAGCTACTGTTTACTGTAGCTGCTATTTATTATAACTGCTGTCATTGCAGTGCCCAGTTCTGTCCCTCAGTCTGGAGTTTTACCATATGGGGGAAAATGCCCTCTTTCTGCATCAGTGCAGCGGGGTTGCCTTCCTCCTCCACTCTGCCGTCCTTCAGAACCACAATCTTGTCAGCGCCGGTGGTCACGCCCGCCGTGCGGACAATGTTCCGCAGGGATGCCTCCCGGAAGCCTTTCTCATATAACAGTGTTATATTTTCGTCAATAAAAAATTTGGTATTTTGCTTTACTTGATAAATTCTATCAACAAACACTTGTCACATCAAGAATCTGCCAGCAGAAATTTCACTGCTTTTGCCAGCCGTTTGGCAGAATCTGCAAAGTGACCGCCGGGGTTTAACTCATATTTGACGGTGTTCTCCTTTGCCAACAGTTTTGTGGCTTTTTCCGTGCAGTCTGCCACCGTTGCCATCAGGGGATTTCTGGAGTTGGATTCCTTGCCTCCCAGACTGAGGTAAATGCGCTTTCCGGTGAGAGCGGTCTGTTTTTCCAGAAAAGGAAGAAAACCGGGATACCAGAGGGAACCGGAACAGCTTGCTGCACCGTCAAAGGCATCGGTTTTGGTGAGGCACCAGAGGGCAAAGAGTCCCGCCAGGGAATAGCCCATGAGATACACTTCCCGATGTGTCCCGTATTTTTCCTTTACCAGAGGTAATAGTTCCTCCTGCAGAAAGTTCAGGGTTGCCTCTCCTTCCCCGGTGAAGGTGGCATCCAGTTCCGGGGCTGCCCAGGGGGATAACTCCCGGTTCCAGTCCGACACCTGAAATGCAATCAGAGTGTAGGGCACATCGCCCACACACTCTGACAAAGATTTCTTCATATGTTCCATTTCATCTTCCCGGAAGGGGTACATTCCCCACAGAATCACGGGACCGGAAGTGCTTTCTGCCACAGTATGTGTCAGCATCTCAGCCAATGCCCCCCTTGCTTCCATAGTGTTCTCTGATAACATCCAAGTCCATAATGAGAACATAAAACACCGGACCATAGTGTTCACTCTGGACGATTCGCCCGAAGTCCAGTACCTGCCGGTAGGAACCATCCTTCCGGGCAAGCCGGTATTTGACATAGTCGTTGATGCTGACCTCCGTGGACTCAATCTGCTGCCAGATGCTTTCTTCCACCTGGTCATACTCCTCCGGATGTACCAGGTTACAGAATTTCCGGTCGGTAAAATGCAGAAAATCATCCATATCTTCGCAGCCCACATACTGTATCATTTCCTGGTTTGCATAGAGAATCTGTTCATTCTGCCGGTCTGCCTTATAAATGAAAAACGCACCGGGCAGATTGAGGGAAATATCATTGAGCTTAAAGCCAAGCTGGGTTCGCTTGGAGGCATGAAAATCACTCTCATAGAAAAGACTGCTGTTTTTGCCCCGCAATTTTACCTCATACAGTGCTATATCTGCATACCGGAGTAAATCCGATACTTTTTCCCCATGGGTCGGGTATTCCGAATACCCAAGGGAAATGGTGTAGTGATACTCCTTTCCCTTGTATGAAAAGCTGCGGCGCTGTTGGCAGAATGCTTCAATCTGATCTGTCATCTGCGCTGCGGTGCAGTTTTTCAGCAGGACACAGAACTCATCGCCACCGTTTCGTCCGATAATGGCATTTTTCGAAAAGGCCTGTTCCAGGGAACGGGCAAGATGACATAACCCCTGGTCACCCACAGAATGACCATAAATATCGTTGAGAAATTTAAAATTGTCCACATCCATCAGCATAACCACGCAGGGTTTTTTCTGGTTTCCTTCCAGATACCGCTCCATCTGTCTGTCAAAGCCGGTACGGTTTAACAGTCCGGTCAGGCCATCGGTGAGGGAAAGCTTCTTAAACTTTCTGCGCTGTTCTTCCAGAGTAAGAAGGGCGAAGATGAGTCCCTCCAGTAATAAAATCATGACTCCGCCGCACAAGTATACCAGCCACACATGCCCGGATTGTTCCCAGCCGCCGGTGGGCATGACTTCGAGTTTCCAGGTACAGCCTCCCAGCTTAAAGCTGTGGGATATCGGGTCAACCAGCTCCACGCCGGAGCTGTCAATGACCTGATATTCATAACCAGAAATGGAAGAAGTCTTGGATAGTACATACTGGTAATTGAAGGTGGTCAACGCACTGATGGAGTTGGAAAAAATATCCGGCGCTTTGATAATGACACTGGTCAGTCCCCAGAAGTATTCCTTTTCATCCTCTTCCATCAGATAAACGGGGTTATAGATGGCGATACCCTGCCCACCCTGTTTTAAATCAAAGGGGCCCTGCATGATACACGTGTGATGCTCCATACTATAGTTGACAAACTCGCCCCGCTTTTCATCGTGAATCAGATCAATTTTTCCCGCCTCATTTCCCTCCGCAGGATAATTATCTGTCACGACGCCGCCGGGAGCAAACCGGATGCTCTGGACATAATCTGCCATCATCTGTTCTGCTACCGTATCAAATTTGTCAATTTTCCCATCCTCACTGATAAGAATCAGCTCCAGACTCTTGGTAATATTGATACCTCTATTTAAGTCCTTTCTCAGCTGGTCTGCGTAAACGACCGCATTTAGTTCTGCTTTGGTGCGGGCTCTCTCAAGTTTGATCTCCTGAACCGCCTGGACAACGGTATATAAAATGCTGCCACTGATGATAAGTACCAACAGCGGCAGCAGCCATTTGATTATTGAAAGTTTCCATTTCTGTTGTTTCATACTGACAATATCCCCACTACTGAATCTGACGATAAATCCACCCCTATTTTTGTCCTGGAAAGAACTGCGGTCTATAGTTCTTTAGTACCGTAATCCTATAGTGCCGATACAATACCATGTTTCCTGGGATATTGTCAAGTATTTCTTTTCCTTATTTGCCCCTTATTTTCAGGAATTATTCCAAGTCCTCCTCGTCGTCCTCATCCTCGTCCCCCAAGGCTTCTTTTAAAGTTCTCCAGCCGAGAACGGCACATTTTACCCGGGCGGGCATATGGGCAATGTCACGAAGGGCGGATGCCTCCTCCAGAGAGTCGATTTCCTCCTCGCTTGCCTCTCCTTTAATCATTTTCATAAAGGTTTTGCCCATCCGGAGTGCCTCGTCCTTTTTCTTTCCCACAATCATACTCAGCATAATGTCTGCGGATGCCTGGGAAATGGCACAGCCGTCACCTTCAAACGCCGCATCTGCAATGGTGTCTCCCTCCAGTTTCAGTTTGAGGAAAATATCGTCGCCGCAGCTGGGGTTCACGCCTTCCAGGACAATGTCCGCATCCGGCAGATCGTGTTTGAATTCGGGACGCATATTATGCTCCGTCAGTATTTCATTGTAAAAACTTCTATTTTCCATAGCCCATACGCTCCCTGATACCTGCGATACTTTTCACGAATAAGTCTGCCTCCTCCTCGGTGTTGTAGAACATAAAGCTGGCGCGGGTGGCAGAACTGATTCCCAGATGGGTGAGCAAGGGCTGGGCACAGTGGTGTCCCGCCCGGACGCAGATGCCGTCAGCAATGAGAATCTCGCTCACATCGTGGGGATGGATATCATCGATGGTAAAGGTGAGAATTCCTGTGTGCTCCTCCGCCTTGTCGGAACCCAGCACATGGACATGAGGGATGCCTTTTAAGCCCTCAAGAGCTCGTCTGGTGACTGCCAGCTCCCGCTCCTGCATCACAGTAAAGCCAATGGACTGCACATACCGGATGGCGGCATGGAGTCCTACGGCTCCTGCTGCGTTGACGGTGCCCGCCTCAAATTTGTGAGGCAGTTCCGCGTATTTTGCACTGTCTCTTGTGACGGATTCAATCATCTCTCCTCCGGAAAGGAAGGGGGGCATATCCTTTAACAGCTTTTTCTTTCCATATAAAACGCCGATTCCCATGGGTCCGAACAGCTTATGCCCGGAAAAGGCGAAGAAGTCCACATCCAAATCCTGGACATTCACTGCCATGTGGGGAGTACTCTGGGCACCGTCCACCACAATCACGGCGTTTTTGGCATGTGCCATGGCAGCAATTTCCTTTACGGGATTTTCCCGTCCCAGTACATTGGAAATCTGGGTAATTGCCACGATTTTGGTTTTTTCCGTAATCTGTTCCTGCACTTCGTCCAAATCCAGGGAACCGTCCTGACGGCACTCCATGAAACGGAGGGTAGCGCCGGTCTGTCTTGCCACCATCTGCCAGGGCAGGAGGTTGCTGTGATGCTCCATGATGGACACCAGGATTTCATCCCCTGCCTGCACATGGGATAAGCCATAGCTGTATGCTACCAGGTTGATGCTCTCGGTGGTGTTTCTGGTGAAAATAATCTCCCGGGCGGATTTGGCACCGAGGAAATCCCGGACTGCTTTCCGGGCATCCTCGTAGTGCTCTGTCGCCTCCACACTCAAGGGATAATTACCCCGGAGAGGGTTGGCGTTATATTTCTGGTAAAATTCCGTCTCCGCATCCAGGACGCACTGGGGGCGTTGGGAAGTGGCTGCATTGTCAATATAAATCCAGTCATGCTGGATTACCGTGTTCTCCGGCTTGCCGATAGAGGCCAGCAGAGGAAAATCTTTTTTGTAATCTGTCATACTACACTTCTCCTAATTCCTTGTCGATGATAGCGGCAAAGGTCTCATCCTGGATGATGTCCTTCAGACGCTCAATGCTGGCTCTCGCCATAATATTTTCTGCATGTTCCTTGTCGATGCCTCTGCTGGCAAAGTAGAACATGGTTTCCTCATCCAGTTCGCCAATGGTGGCACCGTGGTTACCTACCACATTTTCCTCGGAGCACAAAATCACGGGAACGGTTTTGTTTTCCACATCTTCGCCTAACATCAGCACGGTTTCCTGCTCATTTCCCACGGAATCCGCTGCGCCGGTCTTAAAATCGATGGTGCCGCGGAAGATTTTCTTCGCCCCATCCCGCAGGGCACCGGAGACATTGATTTCGCTCTCGGTGGCTTTTCCAAAGTGATTCACCACTTCGTTCATGTCAATGGCATGGGTCTGCTCCCCGATGTAGCCGATATCGCTCTTGAAACTGCTCTTTTTGCCCTGTAAATCAATGGTGGTGTCGGAATAAGTGTCGCCTTTTCCCAGATAAATCTGTACCAGTTCAATGCGGGCACCTTTCTCACAGGTTCCCTGGATGGCATTGTATACAAGGGAATCCTCTCCGCTGTGCTGTAACTGCACCAGGCGAACCTGGGCATCCTCCTCTAAGGTGAGGTTCGTGGCTACCGCAAGTTTTCCTGTGGGTGCATAGTCCATAAAAACAGTGGTTTTCTCGCCCTTTGCGGCGTGAATATCGATTTTTTTCCGGCTGTATTCGCCCTCTCCCGCGATGGAAAAGCGGAGGGCATCCTGTTCGCCCGCCTGTACCTTTTCCTCCGGAAGTTCTATTGTATGCTCCTCGTCCCAGGGAAGGGTGGTGTCGTTGACTTTCAGCCAGTTCCATGTCCTCGATGGGAGTTTATTGATTATCATATCTGTCATATTTCAATCTTTCCTTCCTATCAGCCGATGCTGCCCTTCATTTCCAGACGAATGAGATTGTTCATCTCCAACGCGTATTCCAGCGGCAGCTCTTTGGAGACATTATCCGCAAAGCCGCTGACCAGCATGGCTCTGGCATCTTCCTCGCTCATACCTCTGGACATCAGATAAAAGACCGCGTCATCGCTGATACTTCCGATTTTGGCCTCATGCCCCACAGCGGCATCCTTGGTACGGATATCCATTGCCGGGATGGTGTCGGAACGGGACTCGGAATCCAGCATCAGAGACTGGCAGGAAACCGCAGATTTGGATTTCTTCGCCTCTTTGGTCACAACCACACTGCTGCGGAAGGTGCTGATACCGCCGTCCTTGCTGATGGAACGGGTATTCATATAGGAGCTGGTGTTGGGTGCCGCATGGACAACCTTGGCTCCCGTATCCAGATTCTGTCCTCTGCCGGCAAAGGTTACACCGGTAAACTCCATTTTGGCGCCCTCGCCCTTTAAGATGCTCATGGGGTAGAGACAGCCTACATGGGAGCCGAAGGAGCCGGAAACCCACTCGATGGTGCCCCCTTCTTCCACGGAGGCGCGCTTGGTGTTGAGGTTGTACATGTTTTTCGACCAGTTCTCAATGGTGGAATAACGAAGTTTCGCGTTCTTTTTCACAAAAAGTTCCACGCAGCCCGCATGGAGGTTAGCAACGTTATATTTGGGAGCAGAACAGCCCTCGATAAAGTGAAGGCTTGCACCCTCGTCCACGATAATCAGGGTATGCTCAAACTGTCCTGCACCTTTGGCGTTGAGACGGAAATAAGACTGAAGGGGAATGGAAACCTGGACGCCCTTGGGAACGTACACGAAGGAACCACCGGACCAGACCGCACCGTGAAGTGCGGCAAATTTATGGTCGCGGGGTGTCACCAGTTTCATGAAGTAATGGCGCACCATATCTGCATATTCACCCTTTAAGGCGCTTTCCATATCGGTGTAAACCACGCCCTGGGCTGCCACCTCGTCCTTTACATTGTGGTAAACCAGTTCGGAGTCGTACTGGGCGCCCACGCCTGCCAGGGATTTCCGTTCTGCCTGGGGAATACCCAGACGCTCAAAGGTTTCCTTGATGTCCTCCGGCACGTCCTCCCAGGAACCCTGCATTTTCGTGTTGGGGCGCACATAGGTGGCGATATGCTCCATGTCCAGTCCCTCGATGGAAGGTCCCCAGTTGGGAATGGGCATTTCATTATAAATCTGTAAGGACTGGAGACGGAACTGCTGCATCCACACCGGGTCGCCTTTTTCCTTGGACAGTTTGTCCACAATTTCCGGGGTCAGTCCTTCTTCTATCCGGTACGCATCTTTTTCTTCATCACGAATGTCATAGATGCTGCGGTCAATATCTTCTACCTGACTTTTTTCTTTCATTGCGCATGCATCCTTTCTTATTTTTCAAATTCTTCAAAACCTTTTTCGTTAATCTCATCCACCAGGGAAGCGTCACCGTTTTTCACGATTTTACCCTCGTCCATAACATGGGTCACATCCACGTTGAGAGATTCCAGAATTCTGGTGCTGTGGGTGATAATGAGAAGGCTTCCCTTGCAGCGTTCCTTGTAAAGCTGGATTCCTTTGGAAACAGTGCGGACTGCGTCCACATCCAGACCGGAATCGGTTTCATCCAAAATGGCAAGTTTGGGCTCTAACATCAGCATCTGAAGAATTTCCGCTTTCTTTTTTTCGCCGCCGGAAAAGCCCACATTTAAGTCACGCTCTGCGTAGGACTCGTCCATGGAAAGTAACTGCATGGTTTCTTTCAGTTTTTTCTTAAAATCCCAGAGACGGATACGACTTCCGGTTTTCTGCTCCAGAGCACTGCGGATAAAAGCGCTTAAGGTGACACCCGGCACTTCCAGGGGATTCTGGAAGGAAAGGAAGATGCCCTTCTTGGCACGCTCGTTGACGGACATTTCGGTAATGTCCTCTCCGTCAAAAATGATTTTTCCGGAAGTAACGGTGTAACGGGGATGTCCTGTGATGGCGTAGCCCAGGGTGGATTTACCGGTTCCGTTGGGACCCATGAGAACATGGACTTCGTCTGCTCCGATGGAAAGGTCTACACCGTGCAGGATTTCTTTATCTTCTACATTGACATGCAGGTCTTTGATTTCTAATATCGTCTGTTTTGACATTCTTATTTCCTCCAAAATTTTATAATCAATTATTATTTTGTTTCATCAATCACATCCTGCAGTGTATTGCTTTCCAGATAGTGGTCAATCACGTTTTCCAGCCCTTTCCAGAAGGTATGGGTGGTACATTTTATAGAGCGCTCACAGTTCTGTCCGTCATCGCACAGACAGGTCACCGGAGCCAGGTCTCCTTCAATGAGTTGAAGGATATCCATGATTTTATATTCACTGGGTTTGCGCACCAGGCGGTAACCTCCGCCTTTGCCGCTGACGCTCTCCAGCATTTTTCCTTTTGTCAGCAGGTTCATAATGCTTTCCAGATACTTCAGGGAAATATCCTGTCTGGCAGCAATTTCCTTTACCGGGATGAATTCTCCGGCATTGTGCTGTGCCAAATCAACCATGACTTGCAGCGCGTACCTGCCTTTTGTTGATATCATCATACGCGTCCATCACCTCACTTTATCTGTTTGATTCTACACCTACTTCCCTACTATGTAAATAGGGAAATAGAGTTTTATGATTCCTATAATCGTAAAAAAGTGCGGTGACGACTTCTTGATCATCACTGCACTTTCCATTTCTTTTTCTATTTTTCTTTAGAATCCAAGATTGTCGTTTACCAGAATGACATGGATTCTGCCTGCATGCTTTGAAAATCTTGTGATCAGAAACTGACAGCAGATAGTATCCGGGGATTTGCAGTCAAAGCATTTTCCGGTTTCCTTACAGGGTGTCTTGACATCAAATCTCTGGGCATTACAGGGAGCCGCCACATTTCTGGCGCGTTTCATGGCGCTGTCAAGGTCTGCGCAGACCTTATTCATTCCCACAATAAAGACTACTTTTTTCGGTCCCTGGGCAATGCAGGAAACCCGGTTGGCATTTCCGTCAATGTTAACCATGATGCCGTCATTGGTGATTGCATTGGCGCTGGAAAGGAAAATATCGGAGTCATAAGCTGCCATCAGTCCTCCTCCGATTCCATTTATCATTTGCATGGCTCTGAATAGTTGTATTTTATCAAGAATTTTTCTCAATAACAATGGGGAGGAGAAGACAATAGCCATTTCCAGATGGGAACTACACTGATATGAATGCCGTCACAATCAAGTTCTGTTTCTTCGCTGTTTGTAATTAACAGGCAATCTGCATCCTCAATGAAATTTTTTAACTTAACAAACGCTCCGATTTCTCGTTCCCGTGTTTCCAATTGGTCGAGTATCTGCATAGATACCTGAATCGCCAGTTTTTCCTCCGGAACATAAAAGTCGATTTCCACATTGTTTTCAAAATAAAATACTTGTTCCCTGCCATAACGCCTAATCAATTCTATGGCTACCAGATTTTCCAACTGTGCGGAATTGCAGTCCATCAGCATAAGCCCCAACAGGCCGGTATCCATAAAATAATATTTAGGTGAAGTCTCCTTTTCTATCAGTTTTCCTGCGTAATTTTGCAAGGTAAACAAGAGATAGGAATCCATCATGTATCCAACATAATTAATGACAGTCTGTTTTCCAATGGCGGCGCCGGCACTTTTCAAAATGTTGGAGAGTCTGCTAAAAGATAACGGCTTTGTGACAGATTCTGCTATTTTTTTCAAAATAAGCCTTATGGCAAAATCGTTGGTTATTTTATTCCTGGTGATGATGTCTCCAAGATAAATGGTCTGATAGATACTATTTAAAAATTCCCGTTTATTTCGGATGTCTACCAGTTCCGGAAAGGCTCCGTATTTCACATACTGGTCATACAAACCGCATACCTCGGCCCGGTCTCTGGTACTTATCACATCCAGATAATTTTTCTGTTTTCCTTTTGCCGACAAATATTCTGCAAAGGAATAGGGATAAATATTTACGATTAGAAACCTTCCGCCAAGTGTAGATGCCATTTCACTGCTAAGCATTTTGCTGTTGCTTCCGGTAATATGAATCCGATATTTCATGTCAGCCATACGGCGCACAAACTTTTCCCAGCCCGGAATGTTTTGTATTTCATCCAGAAAAAAATAAGGCTTATTTTCCACCCCTGCAATTTCCAGCCCAATCTCTACCAGGAGATTCAAATCCTCCGCAGTCATTTCCAGCAGTCTTTCATCTTCAAAATTGACATAGACAATCTGGTTAAGGGGAATTCCACTTTCCTGCAAGTGTTTCATTTGCTGATACATCATATAAGATTTTCCGGTTCTTCGGATACCGACAAAACAATAGTTTACATTATCTTCCAGTTCGTAGTTTCTTTTTACCATGGAATTATTCAAGTACATTTCTTTTTGGTCAACTATAATTTGTTTTAAAATTTCTCTATTCATTCCCATTCTCTCCTCGAAACAAATATAGCATCATATTGTCTTGTATGCAAGACAATATGATGCCGTTTTTGTTGCGGATATTCCTGTCCGCCTCTCTGCTCCCTGCATCTTTTAAGGAGGAAGTAAATGCAAACAACTGCTCTTTCATATTCCCTTCTGCCAAACCTGCATGTTGACCCTCACATATCAATTCCATCCAGACTCATGAATTCACCAATTGCACCTGTCTGAATCACCTCATTCTTTCCCTGCACTCATTTTCACTTCAAAGGTCGTCCCCCTATGCTTGTTTGTATAAACTTCAATCGTCCCGTCATGAACCCGTACAACTTCCCGCACCATCGCAAGTCCAAGTCCTACGCCTCCAAGCTCCCGGCTTCTTGACTTATCTACCCGGAAGAACGGTTCAAATATCTGCTCTCTGAATGCCTCATCAATTCCATTTCCCGTATCCGAAACCGTGAGAACAACTTCGTTCTTCTCTCTCATTGCTGATACCGTAACGGTTCCATCTTTCCGATTGTATTTAATCCCATTTTCCACAAGATTATATAGCATTCTGTAAATCAGAATATCACTTCCTGTCAAAAATAATTCTTCATCTGTCTTTTCTCCTGCTCCCTGTGACTCCTGTATCAGTTCAACCTTCTTTTCCTGTGCCAGCGGTTCCAAATCTGTCAGCACTTCCTCAATCAGACTGTGGAGTTCAATTCTGTCATTTCGCGCTACTGTCTGTAATTCACTCATATCCAAAAGCGTTCTGACCAGCCTGCTAAGACGTTCATTCTGCTCCGTTACCATTTGAATTGTCTCTTCTGCCGCTGCGGTACTCTCCGGATGCTCTGTTGCATGGTATAAATCCAGTTGTGCCTGGATTAATGCCAGTGGAGTACGTAATTCATGTGCCGCGTTTCCCGTAAATTGACGCTGCGTCTCAAATGATTCTGAAAGCCGCATAAGCATTTTATTATAAGATATGCGAAGTCTGTCCAGCTCTGCGATCTTATTCTCCTCGATTGTATAATCTGTCAGATTCTGTGCCTGAACTTTTTCCACTGTCTCTGAAAATTCCCTGAGTGGTTTCAATGCCCGCCCACTGATAAAATATGTCACTGCGCCGCCAAACAGCGCTACCGTAGCAGTAATCAGAAGGCTTCTGCTTCTATAATCTGCTTTGGAGTTATAAATTTTCGTGGAAAACTGTGCTACAAAGTCATCCCACTCATTATCCGGAATATCAATGTACACTGCTTCCGGTGCTGTGCCCTGATCCGTGATAGACTCCTGAATCGTATCGAAATAATAGATTCCGTTTTTATATAAGAAAAAGGTAAGACATCCGCATAATACGGTGATCAACACGGTTGTAAGAAGTGTTAATTTCCATTGGAGTGATATTTTTTTCATGCTTTGCCGTCTTCTCCTATCTTATAACCCTCACCGATTTTATTCACGATTGGATCATATCCGAGTCCTGCTCTCAATTTTTTTCTCAAGGAAGACATATGCACTCGGATGGAACCACTGAAGCTGTCCACAGAAGAATCCCAGACATGCTCAAGCAGTTCTTCCTGGCTGACCGGTCTCCCCTGATTTAAAAGGAGATATTCTAAAATTCCATTTTCTTTTCTCGTCAACGCAACCGGTTTATCCTCTGCATATGCGACCCGTTCTCTCATATCAAATCGAAGTTTTCCACATTCCAGGCAGATATTTTTTTGTACAAATTTTCTTCTTGTCAAGCTTCTCACGCGGGCTTCCAGTTCCTGCAGATGAAATGGTTTTTCCATATAATCATTTGCACCGGAATCCAATCCCTCAACCTTATCTGCAATCTGACTTCTTGCAGACAGGATTAATACCTTTGTCTCTTCATTTTCTTTGCGAAGCTCCCGAAGAATCTCCATCCCATCCATCCCGGGGAGATTAAGATCAAGCACAATCAGATCATACTGTTCCCCATAGATCATATCCAGTGCCTGCTCTCCGTCATTACATAGATCCACCTCATAACCTGCCAGATGCAGGCTTTTCGCAATCATATCACATAATTTCTTCTCATCTTCAACAACTAATAATCTCAATTTGCTTTTCTCCATTTTCTTAACAGGAAATTTACATCTCATATTGTATAATGTAACCATTGAACGGTCAATAAGCCGGTCTTTAGGCAATAACATCGAAAGGAGCAGTTACTATTTACTGTAACAGGTGGTATCTTAATGAGATCAGAAAAAGCAGCACAAATTTTTTTACTTGCAGCTGGTCTGGTATTTTTTCTTGTTGGAATTTTCCGTGGAGAAGCTACAGCTGTACTGAACAAGGCAATCAAATTATGTATGGAGTGTGTGGGAATTGGATAAAAAAATAAAAGCAGACAAAAACTTTCCGGTTCGTTTCCGCGGATGGATTCAGGCAGCTGCAACACTGCTGACCAATCTTCATATTCCGAATCTGTTTAAAGGGAAACTTTATCAGGGAAAGGCAAAAACAGTATGTGTTCCCGGACTGAACTGTTACTCCTGCCCGGCTGCCACAGGTGCCTGTCCGATTGGAGCTTTCCAGGCTGTAGTCGGTTCATCAAAATTCAAATTCACCTACTACATCACCGGATTCTTTATCTTGCTGGGCGTTCTATTAGGGCGGTTTATCTGCGGTTTTCTCTGTCCCTTTGGATGGTTTCAGGATTTGCTGCATAAGCTTCCGGGTAAGAAACTATCTACTGCAAGACTAAAACCTCTGCGGTATCTGAAATATGTAATTCTGCTCGTCTTTGTTATACTACTGCCGGCATTTGTAACGAATTCGCTGGGCATGGGAGACCCGTTCTTCTGCAAATATATATGCCCACAAGGCGTGCTGGAAGGGGCGATTCCACTGTCACTTGCTAACGCAGGCATCCGTGGGGCACTTGGGCACTTATTTACATTTAAGTTTACAGTCCTTGTACTTGTTATCATCTTAAGCATTCTGTTTTACCGTCCATTCTGTAAGTGGATCTGCCCACTTGGTGCTATCTACTCGCTGTTTAACAAGGTATCATTGCTTAAGATCAGGGT
>CAKRTZ010000041.1 GCA_934402515.1 uncultured Lachnospiraceae bacterium | reverse complement strand
TTCAGATTCTGAAATACCTGGTTGTGATCATCGGGATATTCAAAACTTACATTGTCGAAGCGGATATTCCCCTGGGTACGTTCCAACGGCACTGCATCCGGCTCATCAAAAATTTCAATGTCCGCATCCATGATCTGCACAAATCTCTCAATTCCCGTCATACCTCTCTGGAATTGTTCCGCAAATTCAATGATGCGGCGAATGGTGGTGATCAGGGTTGCCACATACATGGTGTAAGCCACCAGATCACCGGCCTCAATCTGCCCATAATATAAAAACAAAGAACCCGCCAGAATCACGGCCAGGTACATGGCACCCTCAAAAATCTTGGTGGTGGCGTTAAACAGTGCCATAATGTGATAGGTAAGTTTTTTGATTCCGAAAAACTTCTGGTTATCCTGTTCAAACTTATCCATCTCACGATGTTCGTTGGTGAACGCTTTCACCACCTTATGCCCTAACAGGGAATCCTCAATACGGGCATTCAGTTCACCGATCTGTTCTCTCTGGCTGCGGAAAGCTCCCCGCATGCGGAAATTGATCTTCATGCAGACCACTGCCATTACCGGTACGATCAGGAAAATGATCAAAGTCAGCCATACATGAATCCGCACCAGAATCACAAAGGATACCACGATTTTTACCGCTGCAATAAAAAACTCCTCCGGACAATGGTGGGAGAACTCCGTTACCTCAAACAGATCATTGGTGATTCTTCCCATGATCTGACCAATCTTGGTATTGTTATAGTAAGTATCAGACAGGCGCATCAGATGGTCATAGGCATCCCTGCGCATATCCGTCTCCATTCTGGCGCCCATGATATGTCCGGTTCCCGCCATATAATAGCTGCCCAGGCAGTCGATAATCCGCAGCAGCAGATACAGCAGACTCATCCGCAGAATGATTTCCAGGGTAAAGCTCCCGGGATCTACCAACGCCACATTGGTGATATAACGCAGGATCATGGGTAAAACCAGCTCACAGAGGGTGGTCATTCCGGCACAGACCAGATCGAAAACCAGTGTGCGCCAATAGGGTTTAAAATATGGAAGGAAACGGGCAAACAGTTCCTTCGAGGTGTATTCTTTCTTCATGTTGTCACTATACTCCCGTTATCATAAAAAGCGCAGCCTTGCGGGATCTTTCCTGCCTGGGAAGTCCCATGCAATCGCAAAAGGCTGAAAGGGCTCTGAGAGCTATTTCTGCCTTCATTATAGCATTTCTTCAAAACGCACGGAAGAGGAATGTTAGAAAATATGTTTCGGAAAATATGTTTTCTCAAAAAAGGATTGACAAGATCCATTGATGTTGGTATACTGTACCTTGTCGTTGAGAAACAGACACATGCGCGAGTGGCTCAGTTGGTGGAGCACGACCTTGCCAAGGTCGGGGTCGCGGGTTCGAGTCCCGTCTCGCGCTCTCAAAGAAAACAAAAAGACATCCATTCTCGGATGTCTTTTTTGTTTTTCGGGTGCCGGTGGAACCCGAAGGTTCGAGGTCTACGCTCCGCTTTTCCGGAGTTTTGACAGCGTAGAATCAGATTTTTCACTGCCTACTTGACTGGAAACCATTCAGACGGGGAATCATTTAATAGTATAGGTCACTAAACATTTCTTTGGTTTACATAATTCATCATGGAGCCTATAAGCAATAACAAAGCTTGCTCCTTATGGGTACATTTTTGCACCCATAACGCAAGCTCTGCCCATAAGTGTTACCGTTGTCGCCGCTTATGGGTCAATTTTTCTAAGAAATTGCCATCACAGGCTCAGTAACCCCTCTAAAAGACACATAAAAGCCATCAATGATTAACTCTTATAGGTAGTGCATCCAGTTACGAAGTTTCAGAGGACCTATAACCGCTTTCAAAGATTACCCTTATAGGTAGCGCATCCGTTTACGAAGTTCCAGAGGACCTATAACCGCTTTCAAAGGTTACCCTTATAGGTCTATACCACAAAATAGGAAAACGGCTGGGAAAATCCCAACCGTTTTCGTTTCTCACACTTTTCTATATAATTTTGTGATTACAATCACACTTTTATGTGTTCTGCATTTTCTTTCCGTGGATAATACTTTGATAAAGCTGGTTGTATTCGCTCTGGGTCATGCTCTTTTGAGGGACGCAGATTCTTTTATCTGTGAAAGAAATTTCAATGACTTTCTTTTTGGAAAAGAACAGCAGAATAGCAAGCAGGACGCAGATTGCCGCTATCCCATTCATAGTCTGGTTCATCCACTCCGGCAGGCTGATGGACTGTCCAAACCATTTCAGATAGTCATTTGCCTTATCCACCCATTCTGTCAGCTTGTCAATTATCATTTTCACAATTTCCAGGGCTGAACCGGCAAGCAGAAACAGGATACACTTTTTGAAGGAGCGTTTCGCCAGATAGCCCATTCCCAGAAAATTCCTGGTCTGTGCCATTTCCTGTCTGTTCCGGCATTTTACAAATTCCTTGTTTTTCAAGTACCAGAAATCCCCGGAAAACATAACCTCCTCTCCATTGACCAGTATGGAATAGGAACGCTGTCTGTTTGGGTCAAGCCGGTATAAAATCTTTCTGTCATTACTGCTTTGCATGGGTCTGCTCTTCCTTTACATGATTCTTCGCCCGGCGGATCTGCCGTTCAAAATCCTGGGACTCTGCCAGACCATAAATGGAGGCATCAAACTTGATACAGCCACCGGCATACTCGATAAAGAACAACGTATTGCGGCCCTTTAAATAAGAAACAAGTAATAAAATGGCAGGGATGATAGCCCATATGGTGAGAATGGCAAGTACCAGTTTCCATACCTGGGGACTGGAATAAACAAAACCGGTTCCTGTGATATCCTCCAAATCAATGGTTTTCTGCATATTGAACCGCTCGATCTTTCCACTGTTGATATCCACCATATTTCCCCGGAGGTAAACGCGCTTATCCGAAAGGAGGGCAATACATCTCTTTATCTTCTTATTCGTTAAAAAGCTGTTGAGATAGCCGTTTCCCAAGGAACCCAGGTAATTCTCGTCCGGTTCCACAAAAATTACTTTGTAGGTAACATCCTTTTCTTTTACCACATCCTTCTCAATTCTGGTATCCTTCTCAATTCTGGTGCCACAGTGAGGGCACACGTTACAGGAATCATCAATCTGCTTTCCGCAATTTCCACAAAACATCTTCTGTATCTCCTTTTCTTTTCCTATTTAAAGCGATATCCGCATTTGGGGCAAAAATTTAACTGTTCCTCCAGGCGTGCTCCGCAGGCAGGACAGACGATAACGGAGGAACTGTGTTTTCCATTAGAGTTGGTTTGGAGAGACAGTATGAGCATGACCCAGATTACAATTAGGGTTATGATTAAGCCTATGGTTGAGAGAACGCCCAATATGATGATTAGCACTTCTTCTTGATACAGGATATCGCGATAGTCGTCATTAAGTATTGTAGCCAGATATACAGGCTTACTAACAATACCAATCGCTACATTGAATATTCCCACAATTCCAGCGGGTACTTTATATTTCCAACTATGGGTTTTCCATGTGACTACAAACAAATAGACTGCCATTAAGACTACCATTACGAGTCCTATCATATAAGAAAAATTTAAAAACCCATCAAGATTCTCTATCCCACTCGACATTATCTCTCGAGAACGAATCGTGAGCGCCGCCATACCTACAAATTCGCTTATACCCAGTAAGCATCCAAAAATTATCAGAACTGCACGGCTCACTGCTTTGTATCCCGGCATAACCGCACACCATATAATAATTGATACAATTATCAAAAGGTACAATATCATAAAATCTTTTCCTCCTCAAATAAGTATTTCTCTCAAAAACTTCATCTTTAGAAGTTATCATATCACGCTTTTATTCTAACATCAACATGAAAATTTCATCTTTAGAAGGAGGCGGAATATGAAAATATACTGGGATGGAACATCCAAAAACATTATCGGAAACAAAATAAAGACACTCAGAAAGCAGGCAAAGCTGACCCAGCGGGAGCTGGCAGAGAAACTGCAATTAGAGGGACATGAATTTTCAGATTTGACCATTTTGAGAATTGAACAGGGGAGCCGTTTCGTACCGGATTACGAAGTGGTGATTCTGGCAGATTTTTTCGGCATTACTACCGATGAATTGCTGCGATAAAACAATCCCCCAGCCGGAAATCCGGCTGGGGGTGTCTCGAAAACCACATGGATTTGTGTTTTATGGAATTTATAAGGCTTTCTTGATAGCGGCAAGAAGTTCGTCGTAGGTTTCAAATGCGGGTAAGTCCGGGTTGTCGGCTTTAATCTGGTCGGTACTCTTAAAGAGGAAACCAGCTTTACTTGCCTTAATCATGCCCAGGTCGTTGTAGCTGTCGCCACTGGCAATGGTATCGTAACCGATGGACTGCAGTGCCTTAACGGTGGTCAGTTTGGAATTCTCGATACGCATCTTGAATCCGGTAATCTCACCATTCTCTGCCACTTCCAGGGAATTACAGAAGATGGTGGGCCAGCCCAGCTTTTTCATCAGCGGGGTTGCAAACTGGGTAAAGGTATCACTGATGATGATAACCTGGGTGAGACTTCTCAGTTCATCCAGAAACTCCTTCGCACCGGGCATGGGATCGATGGTTGCGATGGTATCCTGGATTTCTTTTAATCCCAGTCCATGCTCCTTTAAAATTCCCAGACGCCATTTCATCAGCTTATCATAATCGGGTTCGTCACGGGTGGTTCGTTTCAGCTCCGGGATGCCGCTTGCCTGGGAAAATGCAATCCAAATCTCAGGTACAAGAACTCCCTCTAAGTCCAAACATACAATATTCATAAGGCACTACCTCGTCTTTCTGTTTTCTTCCTGTTTATCATACCCCATTACTGGGCGTCATTCAACCGTGATGCGTATTTTACCCGGTAAATTCTGTGGAGAGACTGATCAATCTGATCCTCGGTAAGTGCTCCGGTGTTCACTGCCTCCAGCACGCCTGCATAGGCATCCTCAAAGTTCTCCGGCATGTAAATCATGTCCACACCGGCACGGATGGCTTTTACTGCTGCCTCTCCTGCTGTGTAATACTCCGTGATGGCGGCATCGGTGAAGTCATCGGTGATGACGATTCCCTTAAAGCCTAGTTCCCCGCGGAGTAAATCCGTTACCACGGTGGAACTTAACACACAGGGGGTGTTGTCCCCGGTCACATTGGGGGCGGATACGTTGCTGATCATACAGAAATCTGCTCCCGCATCAATTCCCGCCTGGAAAATGGGAAATTCTTCTGCCCTTAACTGGTCAGTATCACTCTGGATGGATGCCAAACCCTGCTCGGTATCAGCCTCACTGACAATGCCGGGGAAGGTCTTCAGACAGGCGCTGACTTCACTTCCCTCCAGCCCTTCCACCAGGGCTGCCACACAGGAGGCCGCCTGGGTGCTGTCCGTTCCGAAGGAATGGGATTTTCCATCTAAATTAGCGGAAGGTGCCAGGTTCACATTGATTCCCAGTTCCGAGAGATAACTTCCCATTTCACTTCCTGCGGAGCGTGCCACGGAACTGTCTCCCGTTTCTGCCATCTCTGCAAAGGTTTTCACATCCGCTACGGAGATGGCGCTCTTTGCCACAGTTCCTTCTCCGCCTTCCTCGGTCACTGCCAGGAAAATCGGGTAACGGCTCATGGCTGCGGTGGTGGTCAGCATGGTGCTGAACTGGTCTGCAGATTTAATGTTTGCCCCGTGGTACACCAGTCCGCCCACAGCATGGTCATTCAGTGCAGTCTGGGTTGCCTCTCCTGCTTTTATCGCCGTTCCCACGCCGGTAAGCTGTTCCGGTGTGATAATGAAAAGCCCTGCCACCTTATCCTCTAAAGACATGGCATCAATGCAGGTATCCACCACATCATCCAATGCATCCCGCTCTTCCTGGGGTTCTTCTTCGATGGGGGTCGGCTCGGAAATCACAATTTCCTCGGTTTCCTCCTGCTGCTGTTGCTGCTCCTTCTGTTCTGCCTGTTGCGCCGCCTTCTGTCTGCTCCGCACCACGCCTGACACTTTCACTACTGCAAATACAATTCCTACAACCACCAGCGCAATCACCACCACCGTGGTGACATACACCAATATCTGATTTCGGACTCTCCTTCTGCGGCGTTCCTCGCGTCTGGAAAACTCCTGTCCGTTATCTTTCATCTTTTTACTCCTCGCGCTTCCTTATTCGTTTCTGATTGCCGCCAGAGGACTTAACTTCATGGCACGCAGGGAAGGGAAAAATCCTGCCAGCATACCAACCACAATGGCAAAGCCCAAAGACGCTAGTGCCAGCCACGGCGGAATATAGGAAATGGCTGCTCCTTCCATTCCTCCCATGACTTCTCCTAATTTTAACACATTATTGAGTAAAACGGAAATCCCATAGCTGAGTGCCAGTCCTACAACGCCTCCAATCAATCCAATGAACGCTGCCTCTAATAAAAACAGCATACGAATATCCCCTAAATTGCAGCCGAGTACTTTCATAATACCGATTTCCTTGGTTCGTTCATAGATGGACATCATCATCGTATTCGCAATACCGATTGCCGCAACCAAAAGGGAAACGGCACCGATTCCGCCGAGAACCGCCTGAATCAAACCCATCTGCTGTTGCTGCTGCTGAATCCAGTCCGCATTGCTGTAAGCCTCATAGCCCATGTCGTTAATCATTTTCTGGATTTCTGTCACATTGTCGATTTTATCCACATAGACATAAAGCTGGTTATAGTACAATTCCTTGTAGGGCTTGCCGTTCTTGTTGGTGGGCTGTCCCGGAATTGCTTTGTTTTTAAATACCTGTTTCAGTTTCGCCTTCAGTGCATCGATATTACAATAAACATTATAACAGCCATTATTATACTCATCATATCCACCAGCCATAATCCCCGCCGCCGGAATCAGATATTTCTTAGGCGGTTTCACTGCCTGCCCCTCTGAAGGGTACTTGGACTGGTAGTAAGCGTCCGAATCAAAAATATAAAAAATGGTATCATTCAGCAAATCAATGGGCGGTTTCTCATCACTTCCCCAGAAACCCTCCCCGGTTTTGGAATTTTGGAAATCCATTGTTACCTGATTACCATAGAAAAATTCCAGTTCCTCAGAGTCCATTGGCAGATGTCCCTCTCCCACTGTAAATCCCTGTTTTTCCAGTCCTTCCGGGGTCATGCCATACACGGTCATCCAGGTATTTTCATACTGTCCATCTTTGGCTATCAACTGCAAGGATAAGACCGGAGCTACAAGCTCTACATGGTCGATTTGTGACAGACTCTCCACCAGGGCATCATCCAGACGCTTTGCTTCTTCCGCGGAAGAACTGCCAGAGGAAAAGGTCGCGGTGGAGGAACTGTAGCTGCTGCCACTTCCCTCTGACACGGTAATGGTGGTCAGACCACCGTAGGACTCAATCTGATCCATGGTGGCTTTATTCAGTCCCAGACCTAAGGAGACCATGACCACGATGGACGCCACACCGATGACAACGCCCAGCACGGTCAAAATGGTTCGTACCTTACGTTTCCAGAGACTGGAACTGCTCATTCGCAGTAAATCTGAAAAACGCATGTTCTTTACTCCTCATCAATGAAGTTTAAGTCTTCTTCCTGCTGTTTCTTTGCTTTTCTCTTTTTACGAAGTTTTAATACAATTACCAGCACTACGACCACAACGGCGATGACACCCACGGGAATAACAATCTTGGCTGCGGTGGGAAGTCCGGTATTGGTGTCATCCGTCTGGAAATCATCCCCCATTCCGTCATCGTAGTTCATATCGTCAAAATTCATTTCCGTAATGGAAAGATTGATTTCTTTTTCTGTTTCCGTCACATTTCCGGCATCGTCCTCATAGGAGATAACAGCTGTTATTGTTCCTGAATTGGCTGCGGTTGCAGTCACCATGGTATCCACGTTTCCAGTCTGGCCGGACTCCAGATTCCCAATGAAAGCCTCGCCGCCCTCCACATAATCGTTTTTGAATTTTACTTGTAAGTTGTAAAGAGTGGTCTTACCGGTATTGTAAATACTGAACATCACGTTGGACTGAGAGCCTACCGTGGTATCGGAGGGTGCCACATCTGCTGTGGAGGTATCAAATTTACTTTCCTGCTTGATGGGAATGGATACACTGGCGGTATCTGTCACATTAGCAGTTTTGTCATAATCGTATTTCATGTTCACCTGAAGAACGTAAGGCTTCTGTGCCAGATCTGCTTTCGCCGTCATCTCGATGGCAATGTCCTTCTGTTCCCCGGGCTTAATGGAATCCATATAGACAGAGCTGGAACCGGAGGTGGGCAGGAATGCAGAGTAGGTATTGGTTTTGTCACTTCCCTCTACCGCCGCCTGCATATCAAACAGCACATTTTTAACCGGCATATCAGTGGAGGTATTCTTCACATGAATATACACGGTAAAGGTATCTCCCGCATATACATCCGCAGGGTTCGTCTCGAAACCGGTTACGATGATACGAGGCTGTGCCACGAATTTGTCCTTCTCATCCTCATCCTCCGGCTTATTCTGTCCTTTGGTTCCATACTCCGGTTTGCCGATCACATTAACATAAGTAGTAATGGAGCCTTTCACTGTTGCATTGTTTCTGGTGTAAAGGACATCAAATTTCACCGGATAATAGCCGGTCTGCACATCCTGGCGCACGGTAAAGGTGTAGACCAGATCCTGACGCAGGGACAGAATATCCTTATCGGGGTTGTAAGGCGGAATTGCCTTAATCAGCTGGGTATAGCCGCTGTTCTGGATTTCAAAGGGGAAATCATCGGTGGCTACGCTTTCCATATTGGGATTGATGACCACATCCGTCAGCTGGGCACTGCTGTAGTTAATCACCGGCAGGGCAATGGTTGCAACCTCACCGTATTTTACGGTAGGGATGGTAAAGTTGTCTGCAAGAAACAAATAGCTTTCTGTGGTTTCACCGCTGGCACCGGTCATGACTGCGTTCATTTGGTCTTTTACCCGTTCCACATACGCATCCATGTCAGGGCCACTGCTAATTCCACCTGCACCGGCTATCCCATTACTTAAAATGGCATCCAAGGCTGCACTGACATATTTGTCAGGTTTCTTTTCCGTTTTCAGCTTATTACAATAACTTTGCAGCTTGTCTTTCGCCTGGTCTGATGATGTTCCACCACTGTTCGTATTACTGCTTGAATTATCCGCATACGCCACAATTCCCGCAGGTACACTGATCACAGTGCCTGCCATACATCCCACACTCAAAGCTGCCATGAGGAGGATTTTGCCAAATTTTTTTCCTAAGTTAGTTTGTCTTCTCATCACTTTGTTCTCTCTCCCTTTCATTTATCACTGCATTGGTCAGTTCCTCGGCCTTCAACTCTTCCACCGTTTCTGCCTGGGAAGCCTTTCCCTCTTCTATCTGCGTAATTTTGCCATCTTTAATGTGTATGATTTTGTCGGCAAAACTTGCAAGGTAATTATCATGTGTTACCATAACCAGCGTCTGATTTTTCTCCCGAACCACCTTCCGCATCAGCTCCATCACCTCTGCAGAGGTTTTGGAATCCAGGTTTCCGGTAGGTTCATCGGCAAAGATGATCTCCGGTTCCACCACCAGAGCTCTTGCCACGCCCACACGCTGCTGCTGTCCACCTGACATCTGTGTCGGTTTGTGGTTCCGGTATTTCCAAAGTCCTACCAGCTGTGCCACTTTTTCCGCCCGTTTGGTTCTGGTCTTGCGATCCACTCCCTGAAAGGTCAGTGGCAGTGCAATGTTCTCAATGGCATTCATGGTGGACATCAGGTTAAAGGACTGGAAAATAAATCCCACATGCTCCCGCCTGAATTTTACCAGCTGACTCTCATTTTTCTTTTCAATATGTTCTCCTGCAATGACGATCTCACCCTTTGTCGGTTTCTCCAGGCCGGCCAGCATGTTGAGCAACGTGGATTTACCGGAGCCGGATGCTCCGACAATGGAGCAGAATTCGCCTTTGTAAATACAAAAATCCACCCCATTGAGCGCCCGAACTTTATTGTCGCCAATGCGGTAGATTTTGTATAAATCTTTCACCTGTATTACAGGCTTTCTGTTTTGTGTTTCTGCCATAACAGACTCCCTCTACGCCTTGTACGAATGTTACCAATTTGCCAATCGTGCAAGCACGTTGACTCTCTTGTACTCATTATATTACAAGGTTTCAAAGGATAATACCAGTGGTAATTTCTTAAGATTCTTTTACAACTTTTTCCTGTTATAACTGGCTGATTACGAAGATATTATAAATGGCACTGATTGCCGTTTCAAAGTCCTGATTCCGTACGCCGATAATAATGTTTAACTCCGAAGATCCCTGGTCGATCATCTTCACATTGACATTGGCATGAGCCAGTGCGGAAAAAATACGACCGGCTGTACCACGGGTGGAACGCATACCGCGACCAACTACAGCAATCAACGCCAGATCTGATTCGATGTCGATACGATCCGGTTTCGCCATACGATGGATGGCAGAGACAACTGCCTGCTCTTTATGCATAAACTCATCCTGATGGACAAAAATGGTCATGGTATCAATACCGGAGGGCATATGCTCAAAGGAAATGCCGTTATCCTCAAAGGCCTGTAAACATTTACGACCGAAACCGATCTCGGAGTTCATCATATCCTTATCAATATTGACTGCACAGAAGCCCTTCTTTCCGGCAATACCGGTGATGGTATACTTGGATTTCTGACAGGTACTTCCCACAATCCAGGTTCCCTTGTCGTTAGGTGCATTGGTGTTACGAATATTAATGGGAATTCCTTCCTTGCGGACAGGGAAAATTGCGTCCTCATGTAATACGGAAGCTCCCATGTAGGCCAGCTCACGAAGTTCCTGATAGGTGATGGTATCAATGACTTCCGGGTTGGGAATAATACGGGGATCTGCAATCAGGAAACCGGACACATCTGTCCAGTTCTCATAAACATCTGCCTGTACCGCTTTTGCCACGATGGAGCCGGTGACATCAGAACCGCCTCTGGAAAAAGTTTTTACACGGGAAGCCGGCACTGTTTCCTCTGCACCTCGTCCATAAGAACCGTAAAAACCGGGCACCACTGCGCAATCCAGCTTGGAGAGACGGGCGCTGAGTACGGTCTGGGTTCTCTCCGCATCAAACTCACCATCCTCATTAAAGAAAATGACTTCTGCAGAATCCACGAAAGGGAATCCTAGATACTCTGCCATTACCTTTCCATTTAAAAACTCACCACGGGAAGCGGCATAATCTTTGCCTGCCTTTGCCTTGAAGTTCTTCTCAATGATTTTAAAGTCATTTGTTAAATCCAAAGTTAATTTTAATCCCGTGATAATTTCATCATAGCGGGCTTTGATGGCATCCAGTTCTTTTTTGAAATCTTTCTCTGCTTCTGCCAGGTCATAACAGCCATAGAGCATGTCCGTCACTTTGGTGTCTCCGGAAAACCGTTTGCCCGGTGCGGAAGGTACCACATAACGCCGATCTTTATCTGCACGGATAATCGCTCCCACCTTTTCAAACTGTTCTGCACTTGCCAGGGAGCTTCCTCCAAATTTTACAACCTTTTTCATTTCAGTATTCCTCGTTTTCCTCGAACAGTAATCCTGTTCCTTTTCTTATTTCTTATGTATTACGCTAACAGTCTGATCCGGCTGATTACCTGGATTTCTTCTGCTTTTTTGGCAAAGTCATCTTCTGTCATTGGCTCTGTCACAAATCCATGCTCACCGGCAATTCCTGCATCCACCAGTGTCACCTGACCGAATACTTTTTCGATCTGTGCCTGCTCTGTCTGGGTCCGTACAAAGAAACGGCGCACCATCTGTCCACAGGATGCCACCTGCGCATTGGTTTCCTCCCAACGGATTGCCACATGTCTGCCTGCATTGCATGCACACTCCACAAGGTCTGCTACCACAGCGCTGGCGGTGGGAAGCTTTCCGGCTCCTCTTCCGTAATACATGGAATCACCCAGCATATTGCTGTGAACAAATACGGCATTAAATACATCATTGACACAGTAGAAAGGATGCTCTCTGGAAATCAGGAAAGGAGATACCATGGCATAGAATCCGTCCTCCTGCTGTTTTGCCAGGGCGATCAATTTCACCGCCATGTCCATTTTCTTTGCATATTTAAAATCATCTGCACTGATCTTGGTGATACCCTCGGTGTAGATATCCTCGTATTTCACATAGCTGCCCTTCATGAGAGAAGAGAGAATGGCAATCTTACGGCATACATCATAACCTTCCACATCCGCTTCCGGATTGCGTTCTGCATACCCTTTCTCCTGAGCTTCCTTTAATACCTGTGCGAAATCGGCACCCTCTTTATCCATCTTGGTCAGAATGTAGTTGGTTGTTCCGTTCAGGATTCCCATAATGGAGTCGATCTTTTCAGAAGAAAGAGCCTCCGTCATGGTACGAATTACCGGGATGCCGCCACCGCAGCTTGCCTCGAATAAATAACTACAGTTATTTTCCTTTGCAATGCGGATCAGTTCCGGTCCGTGGGCTGCCACCAGTTCCTTGTTGGAAGTGCAGACACTCTTTCCTTTTAATAAAGCATTTTTTGTGAAGGTATAGGCAGGTTCCACGCCTCCCATGGTCTCACACACAATGCTGATTTCCTCATCTTCTAAAATGACATTTACATCATGTACCACCTGCGCCTCATGCTTGTCGCCGGGGAAATCCCGCAGGTCCAAAATATATTTTACTTCAATGCCCTCGCCCACGCGTGCCTCAATCTGTGACCCGTTCCGGTCAATGACCTCCACAACTCCGCTTCCTACGGTGCCGTAGCCTAAAACTGCTGCCTTCCTCATAGTACTCTCCTTTTTCTCACGTTTTTATTCTTTCGCCAGAATTTTGACGTGATGCACGCCCTTCTGACGCTCCATTTCCTCAATCATCTGTGCCACATCCCTGGTTGTGGGAAGCACTTGTACGCTGATACTCAACGATGCAATGGCATTGATGGGAATACTCTGATGGATCGTCAGAATATTTGCCCCAAAATCTGCAATGATTTTCAGTACATCCGACAAAAGGCCGGGCTCATCGTCCATCTGGAACGTGAGTGTGATTGTGGTTCCCTGGGAATTATCGTGAAACTGGAAGATATCATCCTTGTACTTGTAAAAAGAACTCCGGCTGATTCCTACCTGGTTGATGGCTTCCTGCACTGTCAGTACTTTTTCCGACTCTAACAGGTTCTTCGCCTCCACCACCTTCAACAACACTTCCGGGATTGCCTTTTGTGTGACCACATAATATTTGGCAGTCTCACCCATGCTTGTTTTCCTCCCGCGTACACTTGTATGCCAACGAGAGATATTGTAGCACACCCTTCTTTTAAAAAGCAATGTCTTTTCACCGTTTTGGCAGAATGGATGAAAGATGATGCCCGGCTCCGTTTTTTCTATCTAAATTGTACAAAATATCATACATTTTCAATTATAAATCCGATGACTCCAGTACAATGCCATGGGCAATTCCCGGCACTGCCTTTCCCTCATTGAAGCTGGTTTTGGAAAGGAGGGCTCCTGTGGGAACAAACAGTACCCGTTTCCAGTCACCTTTCTCGATTTTCCGTAGAATATAAGCTGCAAGAACGGTAGCCGAACAGCCGCAGCCGGAGCCTCCCGCGTCCGTTCCCTGTTTCTCCGAATCAAAAATTTCAATGCCACAGTCCATGTGTACCTGGCTGATATCCACCTGTTTTTGTTTCAAAAGATCAAGAAGGGCTTCCTTGCCCACCGTGCCCAGGTCGCCGGTAATGATTTTATCATAATCTGCCGGTGTCCTCCGGAAGTCCTCCAGATTTTGGGCAATCAAGTCCGCTGCTGCAGGAGCCATGGCACATCCCATGTTGAAAGAATCCTTGATTCCATAGTCCATGATTTTTCCGGTGGTCACCCCTGTGATCCGTGCCAGGTTCCGCCGATTGGACTCCTTACTGAGGACGAAAGCTCCGCTTCCCGTCACCGTCCAGGTAGCAGCCATGGGACGCTGGTTTCCATAGCCCAGAGGGAATCGAAATTCCTTTTCCGCACTGGCGAAATGACTGGAGGTGACACAGGCCACATGATCCGCAAACCCACCTGCCACCAACAGCGTTCCCAGGCTTAAGGATTCTCCACAGGTAGAACAGGCTCCATACAGACCAAACAACGGAATCTTGAAATCCAATAATCCATAGGAAGAGGCAATGGACTGTCCCAGCAAATCCCCTGCCAGCAAATAGCGGATCTGCTCCGGTTTCAGATCTGCTTTACCGATTGCCGTGGTGACTGCCTCCTTTTGTAAGCTGCTCTCTGCTTCCTCCCAGGTCTTTGTTCCAAAAAGATCATCCGATCCCACAAAGTCAAAAAAATCCCCTAAAGGTCCTTCCCCTTCCTTTTTGCCTACCACCGAAGCACTTGCCCTGATGTAGACCGGGGCATCAATCCACACGCTCTGCTTTCCCGCCTGTCGTCCCGCCTGATCCATAAAAAAATCCTACCTTTCTGTACCGTTTTGTTCTGGTAACTATTAAAAGGTAGGATTTTCATTTTTTCCGATTTTATGCGTTAAAGCTGGCGCTTTAATTCTTCCGGTTCAAAAATTTCATCATATAAAAAACAGTCTCTCAGCAGATCCAGATTTTCCTCGGAATGCTCCACCTCCTTGGAATAGATCCGGGCCACATCAATGCAGTCCTGTACGGTAAAATGCCCCCGGTTGGCAAAACGAACCAGTGCCATATCCCGGATGGTTAGGAAACTCACCACTGCAAACTGGGCATGGCACAGGACATTTCTGTCAAATACCGCCCGCATCATATACCGGAAAGTAAAATAGACCAACAAATGCTCCTGTTCATACTCCCGTCCCTGCACCTCCCGTTTCCATCGGGTATGGTTTTCCCGAATTTCGGATTCCGTGGTATTGGCATACCATTCCCGCATCCGGGCAAGACAGGTACGCCATTCCTCATCCAGAATTTCCATCTGATCATAACCACTTTGTCTTGCGAAAAAGCTCTCTCGCATGTCACGTTCCGTTTGTCCGGGACGGTCAATTTCTTCCTGGTCCTGGAAACTTCCCTTCTGATCAGAGTTTGAACGCACCTCCCACTTTTGAATCAACTGTGGAATTTCATTCTCCCTATCTTCGTTTAACAAGTGCTGAATCTGACTACAGAAGTCAATATAGACAATAATTCTATTTGTTAAATCCAGATTTCTTTTCTGTAATAGTTGGATAGCATAATTCCTTACCTGTAACAACAGCCCGGAGAGCCTTGCTTCCTCCCGGTTTTCTTCCTCTTCCCCGTCAGACTCCCATTCCCCACCGTCTTCTTCCATCCATTCCTGATCCGGCAGTTCCCTGGTCTCTATTTTTACCGGTTCCTCCCTGGTAAAAACCAGACGCCCCACTTCTTCGCAGGACAACGCCATACATTTCTCACGAATCAGTGTGTAGGGCTTCTCTATATCACAGAAATACTCCATGGTAAACCGGGGATATTCGGTGCAGACCTCACTTAAGGCCTCTTCTCCCAGTTCGATGCAGATGTCACAAAGATTTTCCGCATTTAAAAAAGGACACCTGCGCCCCTCTGAAAGTTCAAAGCTGGTCATACAAAGACCCGTCTGCGGGTCAATGTCCTCCTGATCCGCCTGCACCATGTGAGTGCGCAGACGGTCTCCAAAGCTTCCTTCTACCTGTTCATAATAGGTTTTTGTGTCCTCATCAATATCAATCTCCCAGCCAATGCAGCAGCTGTCTTTGCAGGCTCCTGCAATGCACTGAAAGTCTTTATAATAGTCCGGTGTTTTTAATAACATATGTTTTTGTTCTTTCTCATTTAGCTTGCAGGTGTGCTCTGGTATTTTTTCATCAGATCATCCAGTTCGGAGTCATCATGGGTCAGGGGCGTTACATCCAAAGTGTGGAACAGTCCCTTTGCCTCCAGGAAACGATAGGCAATCATATAAGAGACATCGTCAAATCCGGTGTAATATTTGCTATTGATCTCGTTAATACGTTCCGGCACACTGAGATAGCTTAAGGTATCGGAATATTTCATGATCTCCTCAAAAGCCGCTGTGACAATTTTCTCCTGCTGTTCCATATCGGAAGTCACATCCTGCACATGGAAAGCATACAGATAAGCCCGTAGCCATCTGGTATTTCCCTGAAACCACTCATAAATGGACTCATATTTGCCCGCCATGGCTTCCACTTCCCGTTTCCAGGTCTCCGACATGTAGGTGGAATCCACAATACCGTTGATCTGTTCTTCCGTCAGATATAATTTGTATTTCTTATTGAAATCCTGCACGATTTTACGGCGCTTTGCCACCTGCTTTGGCAGGATTGCACTCATGACTTTTGCGGCTTTGGCATCGGATTTGGAGTAACGGCTTTGTTTCTTTTCCCCGCTTCCATAATATACAGAACCACCACTGTACTCTTTTGTACGCTCGTCAGCCTCCTGCTTCTTTTTATATTTGTTCCAGGCATAGATGATCAGCGCGATCACCGCCACAATGCCTACAGGTGAGTCCAGCAGACTTCCGAAAATGGCAAACAGAATGTAAATCGTCAGAAAGATCTTAAACCCTTCCGATCGGCGCTCATCCTTCTTGGATCCTTTTAAGATCGGCAGTATAAAAAATAAGAAGATAAATAACCCAAACATTGTCTTTTTCCTTTAATTTGATTGCTTATTTCGTTCCTTAAAAGCTCCGGAGCTTATCCTGGGAATCATCATTGGTCTTGTCGATCTTGCGGATCACCAGATAATAACTGTAAGTGGGATTGACCTCCACACACACGCGGTCTCCTACCTTGTGTCCCAGCAAAGCCTTACCGATGGGGGACTCATTACTCACCAGCCCCTCCAGGGAATTTCCCCGCACCGTGGTCACGATCCGGTAGGTTTCCACACTTCCGTCCTCCTCAAACAGCACTTCCACGGAATTGTTCATTCCCACTTCATCCTCTTTGGAATCGTCGGAAATCACCGTAGCAGTCTTGATCATCCGCTCCAGATACCGGATGCGGCTCTCGTTCTGGTTCTTAAATTTCTTGGCTGCATAATACTCGAAATTTTCGCTTAAATCCCCCTGTGCCCTGGCCTCTTTCACATCCTCCAGCGCATTTTTCCGCACAACAAGCTTGCGATACTCGATTTCCTCTTCCATTTTCTTAATATCACTGGCTGTCAGTTCGTTATGCATGATATCCCTCTTTTCCCGCGATGTTTGCGCGTTCCACTCATATTCCTTTATTCTACAAAGTCCTGACGGTAAGGTCAAGTTAATGTTGGATTAAAAACCACTGCGGTTTCGGCGTCTCATAGGCTTTTACCCCGCCCACGGCCAGAGCATACTGCCGTTCCGGATTCGTTGGCTGTAAAACCGGGGGCAGGGCACAGAGAAAAAGTTCTTTCTCCACTGCTCTCGCCTTTCCACCCTCTTTTGCCGTTTCCGTCACATCGAAGTCCATAAGAGGGGTACGCATCCCCAGTCCCGTTGTCTTGATATAGGCTTCTTTCAAAGTCCAGACACGGAAGAATCGATCTGCTTTTTCCCCATCTTCTGCAGCCTGAATCCATGCCTGCTCCTGCCGGGTAAAAAAGCGCCTTGCCACCCCCTCCGGCGGCACCTGCTGTTCCTGAATATCAATTCCCACCTCAAAATCTGCCAACACTGTTGCCGCCAGTTCTCCGGAATGGGATAGGTTTACATAAAGCGGGCATCCCCGGAGATCTGTCACACCCCGGAGGATGGGTTTGCCCTGCGTTCCCTTTTCCCAGGAGAAAGATGTGTAGGGGGCCGCCCACTGTTCCTGCACTGCCTGTTCTAACATTGCCTGTAGCAAAAGACCACCCCCCAGGCTCTGGCGTCTGCCCTTTTCTGTGCGATGACGATCCACCACTGTCTGGCGATCTGCCGAAATCTGTTTCATTTTTTTCTGAAAAATCACGGGATCACTCAAAGGACTGCAATCCAGGATTCCGATCTGTATCATTCCCGCCTCCTGCCTGCGCTTGACGCGCCGGTTCGCTGTGGTCTATAATAAGCCCGAATTTATCATATTAGCAATGGAGAAATAACATGTCTGAATGTAAATGGGTTTCCTTTTATGGCAATGCCATGTCCATCGCCGAGCATAAGGCGGAGGGCTATAGCAAAAATATCACACTTCGGTATCCGGTGTACTGCCCCTTTGAGGGACAGGCCCTTCGCCTGACACTGGACAACTACTGCGGTACCGAGCCGATCCGGATCACACAGATCTCAGCAGCTTTGCAGGACCACACTACGCCGCCTGCTACCGATGAAACCGGCAAACCTCTGGCTCTGGCCGGCACCCAGGTGGTGGAATCCACCCTCACACCGGTCACCTTTGGCGGTCAGGCCGAAGTCCTCATTCCCGCCGGAGAGCGGGCTGTCAGCGATCCCATCCTCCTGCCTGTTCCTGCCGGGGAGACCATTGCCATCAGCTTTTACCTGGGAGATTTTACCCAGATGCGCTCCGCAGTCATTGCCACAGGTCCCCTTTCCAAAGGAACCTATGCAGTAGGAAACCATTGTATGTCCAGTATACTCCCTTTGGACGATGCACGAAATACCAACTGGTTTTATTTTTTCAGTGATTTGGAAATCCTCACAGATGCAGCCCATCGCAGCCTGATCTGTTACGGCGATTCCATCACCGCCCAGTCCTGGCCTGATGACCTGAACCTTTTATTAAAGGAAAAAGGAATTTCCGATACGGCGGTTGTCCGCAAAGCCACCAGCGGCTCCCGGATTTTGCGGGAATATCACTGCATTACCTACGAATCCTATGGTTTGAAAGCCACCAACCGCTTTCCCCATGAAATTCCGGTTGCCGGTGCAGACACGATCCTGATCCAGCAGGGCATCAACGACATCATCCACCCCGTGGGCGTGGAGGTGAATCCCTTCCGTCCCATGTCGGACTTGCCCACGCCCGAGGAAATGATTGAGGGACTGCGGTATTATATCCGAGAATCCAGAAAGCTGGGATTGAGGGTTTACATGGGAACGCTGCTGCCCATCCGGGGCTGGCGAACCTTTGCCCCTTTCCGTGAGGAGTTGCGCTGTGCCATCAATGACTGGATCCGCACCACCGATGAGATTGACGGCTGTGTAGATTTCGCCCATGCCCTGGAAAATCCTGAGGACCCGGTGGCTTTTCTCCCTGCCTATGACAGTGGTGATCACCTGCACCCTTCCGAGGAAGGCTACCGCGTCATGGCACAGACCGCTTTCCGTGCCATCTGGGATAAACAATAAGAACCGGCTGATGCCGCACTCCCTCATTTTTTCCTTGACAGATAAGGTTTTGATGAGTATTATTATCAATAACTTACTTATGAGAGAGTAGAGGCGCACAAGCGTGGATCTTCCAACAAACCCGGTTGAAAAACCTGGATGATCCTGAAACATCGAGACTCATAGGGAATTCCTACATAGGTGTTCCCTGGGAGTCTCTTTTTATGTCTGCTGACAGAAAAGAGGCTTCACAGGACACCCTATTCCACCGCCGCAAGAAGCGGCAGAAAGAGGTTTTATCATGTCAATGTTTCTCGCAATACTTATCTTTGTGGTCGGTCTGGCACTGATCGTCAAGGGTGGTGACGCATTCGTTGATGCCGCCACCTGGATTGCAAAAGTCAGCGGTATCCCCACTTTCATCGTCGGTGCTACCATTGTCAGCCTGGCAACCACCCTTCCCGAAATGCTGGTCAGTGCTATGGCTGCTGCCAAAGGCAGTGTGGATATGGCTTGTGGTAACGCCATCGGCAGTGTCACTGCCAACACCGGTATGATTCTTGCCATCGCCGTACTGGCAATGCCCACGGTCATCAAGCGCTCCGATTATCTGGCAAAAGGACTGATTCTCATCGCCTGTGTCTCCACTCTTTTACTCTTTGGTTACACCGGACAGCTGAAATGGATGGGAAGTGTAGTGCTAATCGTCCTGTTTGTAATCTTTATCGTAGACAATGTGCTAAGTGCAAAAAACAGTATGAAAAATGCTCCTGCGGAAGAAAAACCGGAGCATGACAAAAAGACCGTCATCACCAATGTGGTGAAATTTATTCTGGGTGCTGCCGCCACCGTTCTGGGTGCCCGGCTGATGGTGGATTCCGCAACGGATATCGCAAACTTCCTCCATGTGCCGGAGGCAGTCATTGCCGTCACCATCGTAGCGATTGGAACCTCCCTGCCGGAGCTGGTCACCACCATCACCGCCATTGCCAAAAAAGAGGCAAGTCTCTCCGCCGGTAATGTTATCGGTGCAAACATCATTGATACCTCTTTGATCCTGCCGATCTGCAGTCTGATCAGTGGAAAAGAGCTGCCCCTTTCCACCCAGTGCATCACTCTGGACATTCCGTTCTGCCTGGCAATCGCTGTCATTATGGTAGTGCCTATGCTGATGAAGAAAAAATTCATGCGCTGGCAGGGTGTGGCTGCCCTCTGCACCTACGCTGCGTATATGATTATGGTTACCGTTCTCTAAGAATTGCTAAAAATCAAGCGGAGTATCCTTTATAAGGGCACTCCGCTTTTTATGCTCCGCATACCGCGCACGCAAAGAGTCAGCAGGCGACTCTTTGTTCTAATGATTGTCTATCTGTTCCATGCGCTGACGCACCGTTTCATAGAAGGTTTCTTTCTGGAAATCCTGTTGGTAGAAAAAGACTAACAGCTGCATCGCCAGTCTCTGTCTTGTGCTGTCATCTCCATCCTCCATCCGCTGTCGCATCCTTCCCAGGAAAAAGTGCCACTCTGTCAAGAATTTCTCATGCTGGTTCAGATCCGGCACATCCAGCCACTTCTCAATTTTTACCTTGCTGCGATTTTGCTTACTGCAGGCATCCTCCAGAAGAAAATACTGTAAATGCCCGGCGCTGTAGTCCCGCCCTAAGGGAAATAAACGGCACAGCCCTGGACGAAATCCATGGACGGTGCATCTGCCCTTTTCATCCAGAAATGTACAGCTTTCCTCCCTGCCGCTCATCGCCAGGGATGGAAGGATTAATCCGTCCTCCACATGCAGCTGGATTTTATCCTGCATCAATTCTTCAAAGCTGCTGCCCAGTCCCCGCTTTAATTCCATCATATCATAAGGGTCTAACAGCACCGAGGTTCCCAT
>CAKRTZ010000040.1 GCA_934402515.1 uncultured Lachnospiraceae bacterium | reverse complement strand
CAGACCCGGCTGCCGCCATGACAAATCCCAATTTCCCGTTAAAACTTCCTCTTGCTTTTTCGTGCATTTTTGTGCCCTCATTTCTGCGCACGCCTTTTGCGCATAACGAGTTTGTGTCAAGTGCGCGCAGACACAAATCCCGCGATTGAAAAATTTATTTTTCAATCTTTGCCCCCTCTGATTTATGTATAGAAAACAATAATATTTCATAAGTTTAACACAGCAGTGGAATAAAATCCACAAAAATCTATCGCGTAAACCAGAAAACCAGGGAATTTTACGCAAAAATAGTGCTATGGTAACAGGAGATGAAGGTAACCCCACTCCCAAATCAGATTCTCAAAGCAGTTTTCCATATATTCAAAGATGTCGTCCTCGTCATAACCCATCATCCGGGACAGCAGAACCATCCACTCCCGGATGCCTTCATAGGGTAGTTTCTGCCCGTTGACCAGCCACTGTAAAAACAACACATGCAGCAGGCCCGCCCACTCCATGGCAATCCACTGGAGCATCACCGTCACACTCTCCATATCCGACAGAGGTTTTACCAGATTGGTATAAAGCTCTGCCAACAGAAAATTGCGAAACAACATCTGGTACGGTTTCAGTTCCTTCCCAAAGTTCTGATAGGACAAGAGAATTTCCTCTGTAGACTTTCGGTAATTCAGCTTATCCTCCAAAGTCTCCGCCTGCTCCAGTATCGGCTGTAATGACTTTGTATACATGCCCTGCTCCCGGTAGTTTTCCACCAGATCCAGAAACAGCTCATTCCGCTCCCGCAGCGTAGCCGGGAAGTCCACCGGCAGGGATTTGATTTTCTGCGCCAGTTCCTTAATCGTCTGCTCCTGGTAATACCAGGTTCTGTCATACACCCAGCCGCCATCTTCGTAATACTGTTCCATGGCGTCCAACTGGATATAGAACAGCATCCGGTACGCCAATGTCAGGTCGTACTGTTCCCCGGAGAGCAGTGCCATCATATCCCGGCGCAAATCATAAAGCAATTTTTCGTCCTGTTCTTCCTCTGTGTCTCCCCAGGAGAAGGGCGCATCCTCCACCACCTGTACCTTTTCTTTGTTTAAGAAATCCACCACCACAGGACAGCAGCTTACCAGGGTCTTCTCTATCCGGTTGGAAAACTCGTGAATTTCCCTGGGAAATTTGGCGCAGGTGTCAGACAGCAACTCATCCCCATGGCGTATCACCAGGCTGCACAGATGCTCCTTGGTGAGATAGGGACACTCCCGTTTGTCGTTTAATGCAATTTTATAGCCGCTGCCTGACTCATGGGTCGTCACAGTAGCGGCTACATCCAAGTGCAGTTTCTTCTGCCAGCAGGCGTAAGTCCTGTCGTCCACCCCGATTGCCCATTCCTGACAGCAGGTAAAAGGGCAATCGGAGGCAGTGCAGACGAAACTGTCATAAAAATGAAGTTTGCTTTCTTTTTTCATTCCAGTTTCCAAAATCCATTACAGTTCCTTGGTCATCTCAGCCAGCCACTCCTGTTCCTCCTCCGTCATGCGGGGTGTCAGAGTTTCGTATACCTGTTTGTGGTAGGCGTTGAGGCGGGCAATATCTTTTTCCGATAAGAGGGAACGGTCAATGGCGTTTCTGTCAAAGGGAACCATGGTCAGGTTTTCAAAGTGCATGAACTGACCGTAAGAATTCTTCTCACCCTTGCAGCAAAGTACCAGGTTCTCATGGCGGATGCCGAATTTATCTTCCAGATAAATACCCGGCTCGTTGGAAATCACCATGCCCTCCTCCAAAACCACAGGAGCAGCGTTTGCGGTAATACGCCAGTGAATCCGCTGAGGTCCTTCATGGACGCTTAAAATATAGCCTACACCATGACCGGTGCCATGGTTGTAGTCCAGACCATTCTCCCAGAGGGGTTCTCTCGCCAGATAATCCAGGTTCTGACCGCAGCAGCCGTGGATAAAGGTGGCATTGCCCAGGTTCAGATGTCCACGGAGAACCAGGGTATACATCCGTTTTTCTTCCTCGGTTAAGGTGCCCAGAGGAATGGTACGGGTGATGTCGGTGGTTCCTTCTTTATAATGACCGCCGGTGTCTGCCAGACAGAAAGAGCGGGGCTCCATCTCCACATCGGATTCCGGTGTGGGTGCATAATGTACAATGGCACCATGTGCAGCGAAGGAAATGATGGAGTCAAAGCTGGGCTCAATAAAGCCCTCCTGCTTAGCCCGGAATTCCTCGATTTTAGCGGAGGCGGTCAGCTCAGTAATCTTTTCTTTTCCCACATTTTCCTGTAACCAGTGGATGAAACGGGTCACTGCCACGCCATCCTTGATGTGTGCCTCTTTGATATTGGCAATTTCTTCCGGGGTCTTAATGGCTTTCATCAGCTCGATGGGGCTTACGCTGTCCACCTTTGCTGCCTTGCGGGGCAGGCTGTTCATCAACTGGTAGTTTACATGGCTGGAATCTGCCCAGACGGTGCAGTGGGAAGGTAACTTCTTCAACAACTTGCCAATCTGGTCATAGTCCGCCAGTTTCACGCCGTCTGCCTTTAATTTCTTCGTAAGGTCACGGGATAAAATCTTCTTGTGTACGCACAGGGTCGCTTTGTCCTGGGTCAGTACCATGTATGCCAGAAAGACAGGGGTACAGCGCACATCGTTTCCACGCAGGTTTAACAGCCATGCGATTTCCTCCAGGGAGGTGAGCACCAGCGCATCTGCCTTCTGCTCTTTCATTTTTTCCCGTACCTGTTCCAGTTTCTGCGCTCTGGAGAGTCCGGTATAGCAGGTGTCTAACTCCCAGACCGGCTCCATGGACATCTCCGGGCGGTCTTTCCAGATAACGCCCACCAAATCACAGGAACCATCCACGGAAAACTTCTTGTCACCGCCTTTTTCCAGCAGGTTCTTGACAAAGGCAGGGCTTACGGTACGTCCGTCAAAGCCGATGGTACTGCCCTTGGGCAGCTCTTTCGCCAGGAAATCCTCAATGGTGGGAACTCCCGGCTCTCTGTCCTTCATTAAGGTAATGCTGCTGCCCTCAAGCTGGGCTGCTGCCTGTAAGAAATAGCGTCCATCCGTCCAAAGTTCTGCACCGTCCTGGTGAACCACCAGCGTGCCGGCAGAACCGGTAAAACCGGACATAAATTCTCTGCATTTAAAGTAACTTCCCACATATTCAGAACCGTGAAAGTCATTGGTGGGAATGATATAGGCTGCCATGGAGTGCTTTTTCATCTGCACACGCAGGGCATCCAGTTTCTCTTTAATTTCCATAATAAAAGTAAATCCTTTCCTATTTGTAATCCGCCACTTTACGAAGCGCCTCAATCTGTGCATCGTCGAGGGCAACGGTGGGAGAATTCGCAGCACTGGTGTCTCTGTTTTCTACAATGAGGGTGCTGCTGCCCGGTGCCAGGGTATGGGTGTGCCATACACCCTTCTTCACATTATAACATTTGCCGGGCTCCAGGGTGGTTGCCCTGATTTCACCCACTTCATCGCCGTTGCCGCCGGTAAACAGGGTCACCGTGCCCTTTAACAGCACGAAAACCTCATCGCTTAAGGTGTGTTTCTGCATGGTTTTTAAGTTGGGGACTTCCAGCTCGTCAATATCGTTTAAAATTGCCACACGCCAGCTTTCATAGTCAATGACCGGAGCATAGCCCGGCTCGTTATATTCTCTTACATCAATATCCATTTTGTCATCTCCTGTTTCTCTATTTTATTTATATAACTATTCAGACCACATTCGCAAAACCGCTGTTTCACAGCTTTCCTTTTGCTCATATGGTTATCTCGCCATATAAATTTGCCCTTCTGTTTGAATACAAGTATTCACAGAAGGCAAATTTGCATGGCTCTGAATAGTTATCTATATTATAATAGTTAAACCGAGTTTTTCAAATGTTATCTTGTGAAAGAATGGAAAATCTTCTATAATGAGTGCGTTGAAGCAAGGAAAAGGAGAATTTCTATCATGATAATCAAAACGGTTCATACCATCGATGAGCTGCTTCAATTCGTAAATGGTCTGTGCAAGGAGCACGGTCTGCGTCTCTGGTATCGGGGTGAGGAAAATGCGGAGTTGTCGCTGATTCCTTCCATTCAGCGAAGCCAGAAACGTTTGGATGTGGAGCGGTATATCACCAATGATTTCTATATCCGGGCAAAACAAATCTTAAGCAATCCCCCCGAAAAACATAATTATGCCGGCTGGGTATCCCTAATGCAGCACTACGGACTTCCCACCAGGATGCTGGACTGGAGCCAGTCCCCCTTAATCGCATCCTTTTTCGCCACAGAAACCTACCGGAATACCCCGGATATGGATGCCTGCGTGTGGGTGCTGGTGCCCTGTCGTCTGAATGAACAGGAAGGATTCGGCTCCTGTGTGTATCCCATTGATGCCGATACCACTCAGGAAATGCTGCTGCCAGCCTTCAAGCACGCCCATCACAATCTGGAACTGGTAGACCGCATCCTGGCATGCAGTTCCACTGACAACAATCTGCGAATGTACTCCCAGCAGTCCAACTTCACCGTCCACAATTCTTTGCAGCGGCTGGAAGATATCTGCGATGAGCACACTCTTTACAAAATCATCATTCCCTGCGATAGAAAGCAGTATTTCATCGAAAGCCTGCGGGTTTTCGGTATCACCGAAGGCTCTATCTATCCGGATTTGGACCATATCTCCAGCGATTTGAAAAATTCATACGGTATTTAACCAAACCAATAACCTATACAGGAGAAAACTGCCATGAAAATTGTATTGGAACATCTCACCAAAAAGTTTCCCAACCGCAACCGCAAAGTCCATGAAGATGTGATTGCCGTCAACGATTTCGATTTCGAGATTCCCGACGGCAAACTGGTAGGCCTGCTTGGGCCCTCCGGCTGTGGAAAGAGTACCACCCTGAACTTAATCTGTGGTCTGTTAAAACCCACCGAAGGACACATCTATTTTGGCGAGGACGATGTCACCGGACTTCCTGCGGAAAACCGCGGTGTGGGACTGGTTTTCCAGAACTATGCCCTGTACCCCCATCTCACTGTCCAGAAAAACATCCAGTTCCCTCTGGAAAACCTCAAGGGTGCAGACAAGCTTTCCAAGGAGGAAATGCAGAAACGGGTGTACGAGGCTGCAAAACTGGTGCAGATTGAGGAACTGATGGATCGCAAACCCAGCGAACTTTCCGGCGGTCAGCAGCAGCGTGTGGCAATTGCCCGTGCCCTGGTGAAGATGCCGAAGGTGCTTTTACTGGACGAGCCTCTGTCCAATCTGGATGCCAGACTCCGTCTCCAGACCAGGGAGGAAATCCGCCGTATCCAGAAGCAGACCCAGATTACCACGGTCTTTGTCACCCACGACCAAGACGAGGCCATGAGTATTTCTGATATGATTGTAGTAATGAAGGACGGACTGGTGCAGCAGATTGGCAAGCCCCAGGAGGTGTACGACCATCCGGTGAATCTTTTTGTTGCCAAGTTTTTAGGCACGCCTCCCATCAATGTCTTTCAGGGGAAAGTGGAGAAGGAACAGCTTTTCATCGGCGGAGACGCCGTGTTATCCGTAAAAGGTGTACCCGATCAGGAGGTGTGGGTTGGCATCCGTCCCGAAGGCTTTCTTCCTGCTGCTGATGGCGCCCTGCATTGTAACTTAACCCGTCTGGAAGTGATGGGACGGGATGTGAGCGTGGTTTCCACCCACGACCAGTGCGAAAATGCCGCCATCCGTTCCATTATTAACTCCGACACCCCCATTGATGTGAACAGTGCCACCATCGCTTTCAACTTAAAGCCTCACAAGGTACACCTGTTCCATAAAGGAACCGGGGTTGTGATTCCCTTTGAGACAACGGCAGAGTAAGGAGGCAGACAACGATGGAAACAAACAATCGCAAGGCGTGGCTCTATCTGCTGCCCGCATTCCTGTTTCTGGGAGCCTTCCTGATTTACCCTCTGGTGGATGTGTTTGTCTACTCCTTTGAGGAGGGCTACAACTCCGCCTCCCAGACCTATTTCGGCGTGGGAATGTACAACTATTCCTACGTGCTCCATGACCCTTATTTTCTGCAGGCGCTGAAAAATACCTTTATTCTGGTCATTATCACCGTACCGGTTTCCACGGGGCTGGCATTGCTCATCTCCATGGCGTTAAGCTCCATCAAGCCTTTGCGGGACTTGTTCCAGACCATCTACTTTCTGCCCTATGTAACCAACACCCTGGCAGTGGGTCTGGTATTTATGATTTTGTTTAAAAAGACTGCCTATTCCGACGGACTGGTGAACCTGTTAATCAGTTGGTTCGGCGGTTCCTCCGTGGATTTCATCGACGGCCCCTACTGGGCAAAAATGTTTGTGCTTTGCTTTTACACCGTGTGGGTAGTCATGCCCTTTAAGATTCTGATTCTCACCAGTGCGCTGGCATCGGTGAACCAGGTGTATTACAACGCTGCCCGTGTGGATGGCACCTCCCGGTTCCGCATGTTCTACAAGCTGACCATCCCCATGATTTCCCCCATGATTTTCTATCTGATTATCACGGGATTCATCGGCGCATTCAAGGCATACAGCGACGCAGTAGCGCTCTTTGGTGTGGACTTGAATGCCGCCCAGATGAACACGCTGGTGGGTTATGTGTACGACATGCTCTACGGGGACAGCGGCGGCTACCCTTCCTACGCATCCGCAGCCGCCATTATCCTGTTTGCCATTGTGCTGACCATTACCTGTATTAACCTTCTGGTCAGCAAAAAGCATGTCCACTATGTCTAAGAATGGAGATTTTTATGGAAAAACAAACCGATTATGAAAAAATCCAAAAATCTGCGAGAGTCCGCCGGATTGTGGGAAATGTGGTGCTTTACACCCTGCTCACCCTCTGGGCCATCCTCGTTTTATTCCCCTTTTACTGGATGGTTCTAACCTCCGTAAAAAGCTACAGCACCTATAATGCAGAACGCATCCCTTCCTTTTTTACCCTGTCACCCACCATGCAGAACTATGTGGATGCCTTTACTACGGTGCCTCTGGGACGCTATCTGTTAAACACGCTGATTTTTACCGTGATTACCACGGGCATCATGCTGGCGGTCATCACCCTGGCGGCTTTCGCCTTTGCCCGTCTGGAATTCCGGGGCAAAAATCTGGTGTTTACCCTGTTTTTATCCCTGATGATGATTCCCAATGAGCTGGTGGTCATCACCAACTTTGCCACCATCACCAACCTGGGACTGCGAAACACCTTTGTGGGACTGATTCTCCCCTCCGTGACCAGTGTGTTCTATATTTATCTGCTGAAGGAGAATTTCGCCCAGATTCCCAACGAGCTGTACTATGCCGCCAAGGTGGACGGCACCTCGGATTTGCGGTATCTGCGCCGGGTAATGATTCCCATCTGCAAGCCCACTCTCATCACCATTGTGATTTTGAAGGTGATTGAGTGCTGGAACTCCTATGTATGGCCCCGGCTGATTACCGATGACGCCAACTACTATCTGGTGTCCAACGGTATCCAGGAAATCCGGGAGAACGGTTTCGGACGGGAAAATATCCCGGCTATGATGGCTGCTGTCGTAGTGATTTCCCTGCCGCTAATTATTCTCTTTTTAATCTTCCGCAAGAAAATTATGGCGGGCGTTGCAAGAGGAGGGACAAAAGGATGAGAAAACTGTTCAGAAAAGGGCTGGTGCTCTCCCTGGTGCTTGCAGGGATGCTGATGCTCTCCGGCTGTCACGGCTCCCGTGGACTGGAGGCCTTCACCATCCCGGAGGAATTCGATACCTCCCAGAATTATGAGATTACCTTCTGGGCAAAAAACGACACCAACAAAACCCAGACTGCGATTTACAAGAAAGCCATCGAGGATTTCCAGTCGTTGTACCCAAACATTACGGTAAACCTCCGGCTTTACACTGATTACGGCAAGATTTATAACGATGTCATTACCAATATCTCCACGGGAACCACCCCAAATGTGTGCATTACCTACCCTGACCACATCGCCACCTACATGACCGGCAGCAATGTGATGGTGCCTCTGGATGACCTGTTTACCGACAGCCGTTACGGACTGGGCGGCTCCCAGGTGCGGTTTGATTCTCCCACCAAAGAGGAAATCATTCCCCAGTTTTTACAGGAATGTTCCTTCCAGAATCATTACTATGCCATTCCTTACATGCGTTCCACCGAGGCATGTTATGTAAACAAGACTTATGTGGAAAAGCTGGGCTTTACTCTGCCCCAATACCTTACCTGGGATTTCGTCTGGGAAGTTTCTGAGGCGGCAATGGCGCAGGATGCGGAGGGCAATTACCTCGTAAACGGACAGAAGGTAATGATTCCCTTTATCTACAAATCCACCGACAACATGATGATTCAGATGCTGCGTCAGCAAAACGCAGGCTACTCCAATGACGAGGGAGATATCCTGCTGTTTAATGATACCACCAAGGATATCCTCTATACGGTGGCAGAGCATGCGAAAACCGGAGCCTTTTCCACCTTTAAGATTTCCAGCTATCCGGCAAACTTTTTAAATGCGGGACAGTGTATCTTCGCCATTGATTCCACTGCAGGTGCCACCTGGATGGGCACCAACGCTCCTTTAAGTGACATCAGCGCAGATGCACTGGTGGATTTCGACACAGAAGTCATGATGCTTCCCCAGTTTGACCCCATGCACCCGGAAATGATTTCCCAGGGGCCTTCCGTCTGCGTGTTTAACAAGCCGGACTCTCAGGAAGTGCTGGCATCCTGGCTCTTTGCCCAGTATCTGCTCACCAACGATGTCCAGATTGCCTATGCAGAGACGGAGGGCTATGTCCCCGTTACTTCCAAAGCCCAGCAGGATGCCGCTTATCAGGATTATCTGGCACACTGCGGCATCGATGATGATACCCATTACGGGGTAAAAATCCAGGCATCGGAACTGCTGTTATACAATGCGGAAAACACCTTTGTCACCCCGGTATTCAACGGTTCTGCCTCCCTCCGGGACGCCTCCGGACAGCTGATTGAAAATGTGGTGAAATCCGTGCGGCGGAAGGAAACCATTGATGAGTCTTACATGGACAAGCTGTTTTCCGATGTGACTTCCCTGTACCGTCTCGACCAGAAGAAACAGACGGGCATGGAAAAAGCGGACTTGGGGCCTCTGCCAAAGGCTGCGGTTATTCTGCTTTCCGTGCTGGGAATCACCTGGATTGGCATTATCCTTTATGTTACCCGGAAGTTTTGGGCAAAATTGTTCGTATTTAGGCACAATAACCATTGATTTCTCCGATAAATACGGTATAATGGCATTGTTTCTAAATAAAAAACTCACGAAAAGAGGAGAAATTATGAGAAAGTCACTGATTGTAACTCTGGCTCTTTCCCTGACTCTGGCTCTCGCCGGATGTGGAAAAGCTGCAAACGATGGCGCAGATGTCAAAGGCGAAGGCGTTATGACCTATGCAGACTATGTTGCTGCTGATGTGGACAGTGAGGTTGTAGTAGAAACCTATGTTCAGGCTAAGCAGGGCTGGTGGGAAAATGAAGGTGTCGGCGTAGCAACCTTCTACACCCAGGACAAAGACGGCGCTTACTTCCTTTACAACATGCCTTGTTCCAAAGAGGACTATGACAAACTGACCGAGGGAACCAAAATCAAGGTTACCGGTTACAAGTCCGAGTGGGCTGGCGAAGTTGAAATTATCGATGCAACCTACGAAATTGAGGATGGCAGCTATGTAGCAGAAGCTGCTGATATGACCTCTTTACTGGGAACCGATGATCTGATCAAACATCAGAACGAGCGTGTAGCTTTCAAGGGTATGACCGTAGAGGCTGCCAACGATAACGGCGATGCTTTCATGTACAACTGGGATGGTTCCGGTTCTGAAGGCGATGACCTGTACTTCAACGTTTCCTACAACGGTGAAACTTATACCTTTACTGTAGAGTCTTATCTGTGCGGCCCTGACACCGATGTTTACCAGGCTGTAAAAGCACTGGAAGTTGGCCAGACTGTAGATATGGAAGGTTTCCTGTACTGGTACGAGGGCGTAAATCCCCACATCACCAGCGTTACTGTAAAATAATTTTGGATAGCAAAAAGAGGTATGGCTTGGATGCCATACCTCTTTTTTTATTCTTCTATTCCTGTGGAAAAATCTGGTTTTTCCGTTTGTCCAGTGCAAACAGCAGGGTCATTCCCAACAGACCGCAGGAAATAATTTCTCCGATTCCAACGGTCACTGCAAAATAAATCAAACTGCCTTCCAGTTTGTATACATAGGAAAGTACCAGAGGCACAACAATGATATTTGCCACGATAGGGGGCAGGGGTGCCAGCCATTTATGCTTGCGAAGTGCCCAGGTGCCAAGTGCTCCAGCTAAAGTAGCCAGGGAACCGAACACCACATCCCAGGGTGCGCAGCCGGTAATGATATTGCTGAGCAGGCATCCCACAAATAAGCCGGGAACCGCTGCCGGGGTAAAGAAAGGCAGAATGGTCAAAGCCTCCGAAAACCGCACCTGGATGGCGTAATTTGCCAATCCCAGGGCATTTGCCAGCATGGTCAGTACCACATACAATGCTGCAATCACCGCAGCCTGTGTCAGTTTGATGGTTTTTTGATTCTTCATATTTCGTTTTCTCCTTTAGTTTTGTTTTACGTGTGGAAGGTCTCGAACACACGAATCTGCTTTTTCAGCTTTTGTACTATAACATGGTTTTTTCGGAAACGCAAGGGCGAAACCCTTTGGTTCCGCCCATATCCTTAGTTCTTTATGTCAAATGTTTATAAGAACTTCTCTACAATACCACTGATGGCATTTGCGTTTTCTTTATTTTTTTTGACAATTATCGTCATTGCCTCTGTCGTTTCTTCGGTTTGTCTTACCTTGTCCATAATATCCTGGCTTTTCACATTCTGTTCATCTGGGACATTAGAGACATCCTGTATCTGTGTCTGAATATTATCCACGACATCCACAAATGTTTCTGAGGATTCTGCAATGTCAGAAATAATCTGTTTCATATCGTTGATGGATTCATAATAATCCTGCGTTGCTTTTGCGAAGTCTCCAAATTGCGTCTGCACATCGTTTTGCAGGAACTGAATTACCTGGTCAAAGCAAGTCTGTACCTTGGCAATATTATCCTTTGTTTCATTACAAATTGCCTGAATCTGTGTTGCTGTCTGGGAAGAACTTGTCGCCAGATTCCCGATTTCTCCCGCTACTACAGCAAAACCTTTTCCTGCCTCTCCTGCTCTGGCTGCCTCAATGGACGCATTTAACGATAAGAGATTGGTTTGACTGGTAATATCAAGGATTTGAGCTGCCATCTCATCAATCTTCATTAACGACTGCAAATCCTCCATTGCTTTTTCTATTGCCTGCTGGTTCTCTGCAATATGGACACTGGTATCCTTCAAGGTAGTGTTTGCCAGATTTTGCATCTGCTCTACTTTGTCCATCAACTGGCTGCTATGGATGTTTCCTTCTTCGATTTTCTGTTCCACATCTGCCACTACTCTGCTGATTTCGTCTATGTCTTTATCTACCCGCTCAACCGTGTGGTTAATTTTCTCAGCATGATTAGCAAATGCCTCTGTCGCCTTTGAATTCTCAGTTACACAGGAAATTAACACATCAGACGACCCCTGCATGGCAACTGCAGAATCATTTAAGGACGAAGAACATTCGGACAGAGTAGTCACGATTTCGCTGAGTGCATCATATAAGGAATTAAGTGCAGTAGCAATTTTTCCTATCTCACTTTCCCTGCCAAGAAAAGGTGCCAGTTTCTTATTTTTCTCCAGTTTCAGCGTGCTGAGCTGCATAATAGATTCTTCTACATAGCGTAAGGGTTTTAAACTGGTAAATACCATGACAAACGCCAATATACTGATTACCAAAACAAAGACAACACAGATTTCGCCCAGCACCAGCATGTTCTTTTGTACAGAACTGTAGATATTTGTCTCGCTGTCATAGGAGATAACTGCCCAGCCATGCTTATCTATATACTGATAATCCGCAATCAATGTATTACTTTGTTCCTTATAGGTAAGTTCTCCAGAGGTCTGACCCGCATTAATCTGTTCCACGATTTCTAACAGCATCTCATCCTCAATCTGATTTGCAATCAGACTCTGGTCATCAGCAAAAATATACATTCCTGTCTCCACATTGATCATGTAGAATCCCCTGGTATCATCCTGTTCTTTCAAACTATTTAAGGTTGTCGCCAAATCCTCCACAAAGGGACCACCGCCTACATAACCAAGAATCGTTGTTCCATCAGTATCAAACACGGGACAATACATGGACAAAATCAGTTCGCCAGATGCCGGGGATACAATAATTCCCGCATCATATAATCCGTTTCTTGTGGTCATGGCATCCTGCAAAGCCTTCAGTGAATCGCCTTCCCGGAGGGTAATGCCTACAACCTGAGGATTTGAGTGTACAATACAGTGTGTATTCCACTCACCCACATAAATTCCTTCCCAGTTATCCAATCCCTTATAATAGTTTTCCGTATAGGATTGTGCTGCCTCTAATTTACTCTGATTCTTTGCATCCTTTAGCACTTCACGGATTTCCGGCGTCCTGCTATATGCCTCCAAGAGATTTTCCTGTCTAATCACGTATTCTTCTATCAGTTCTGTCTGTGCTGATAACATGTTTTCCATGTTATTGCGCTCCGATTCCCTCATCAGGGATGTCAGCGTTGAAAATGCAGTTATGTACAACAGCCCCATACATACAATGAGAATTAAAGTAATTCCCAAGGTAATCTTTTTACTTAATTTCCAGTTTTTCATCTAGTATCCTCGCTTTCCCCGGATAAGAAATCTTATTATTTTCCAAATAGTCAGTCTATTTATATTATATCATACTCTCCCGCTCCTTAAAGGTCAATATGAAACCATACTCTGTATGGAAAACTTTTCTCCACTATGCTAAAATACTGAATGGATAAAAAAGGAGTGCATTTACATATGAATACCGTAGAAAACTATTCCATGCGTTATCTGGAAAAAAGAGATATTGATCAATACAATGCCCTGTTACGCTATACCTTCCAGGTGACGGAAGAAGAACTTACCGCTACCGGATGGAAAAACGAAGAAATTAAGCAGTCTAAATTCCCGGTGCTAGAGCGTGCCGATGTGCTGGGCTGTTTTGACGGAGATAATCTGATCTCCCAATTTGCAGTCTATCCACTGAAAATGAATATCTACGGCGAAGTCTTTCAGGTAGGCTTCGTCACCAGCGTCTGCACCTACCCGGAATACACCGGCCGGGGCATCATGAAAAAGCTGATGGTACAAAGCCTGACTCATATGAAGAAACAGGAAAAATCCTTTGCTCTTCTTTATCCCTATTCCATTCCTTTATACCACCACCTGGGATGGGAAATCATTTCCAACAAAATTTCCTTTATTATTAAGGATTCCCAGATTCCCACAGGAGTCCGGGCTCCCGGCTATGTCCGCAGAGTGGACTGGGACAATAGTGATTTCCATGAACTGCATTCCCACTTTGCCTCCATCACCCACGGTTGTCTGTTCCGCAATTCCCTTGCCTGGGAAGAATACTGGCGCTGGGACGAGGACGACACCAATGTGGCTGTCTACTACAACACCAACGACAAGCCTTGTGGTTTCATGGTATATCTCATCAAAAATGATATCATGCATATTAAAGAGATGATTTACTTAAACCGGGAGGCGAAAAAGGGCCTTTGGGAGTACATCCACGCCCATGATTCCATGATTGACGAGGTACACGGCAATACCTATTTCAGTGAGCCGATTGCCTTTGAGATGGACGATGGGGACATTAAGGAATCCATCCGCCCCTACACCATGGGCCGGATCATTGATGTGGAGGGCTTTTTGAAGGATTATCCCTGTGACCCGGACGGTGGCACTCTGCTCATTGAACTGGACATTACCGACAAGCTGCTCTCCTGGAATAACCGCAGTTTTCAGGTATGCTTTGAGGATGGACACTGCCATCTCACAGACAAACCTGCAGAATACAAATTAAAGATGGATATCGCCACCCTCACCACTCTGCTGTTGGGTTACAAAACTGCCGAACGTCTCTATGAGCTGGAGCGGATTTCCGGCAGAAAAGAAGCGGTTGACCGGCTGGATGATGTACTTTTTCATAAAATTCCATACATTTCTGACTATATTTAAGCAAACCGCACAAAGATAACTTTTTTAAAAAATGCATATTGACTTTCCTTTTCTGCGGTGCTAAAGTTGCAGACAACAAAGATAAATGCATCGAACAGAACACGATTTTTCGAGACTGTATTTCAGAGAGCCGCCGGGTGGTGTGAGGCGGTATGCACATCGGAAAACCATCCTCTGCGAGCAGTACACTGAATTCCTTTGGGACAGTAAGTGCTACCGGTTTTCCACCGTTAACAGGAAGCTTATTTCTGTGGGGTAACCTGCAAAGATAGGACTGAGAGGTCGTTTTACGGCAAATAAAGTGGTAACGCGGAAGCTAAAGCCTTCGTCTTTATGACATGGATACATGTGTAAGGACGAAGGTTTTTTTATTTTCTGCAGGTGTATGCATTCTTTGCTAAGATTTAGAAAGGAGCATGTCGTTTACCTTATAAACGGCAGGAAAAGAAATGAATGGTTTAGTTATTGTGTTGATTGGTATTGTTGCTCTCGGCGCCGGCTATGTCTTTTATGGACGCTGGCTTGCCAAAACCTGGGAAATTGATCCGGATGCAAAAACTCCGGCTTACACCCATGAAGATGGAGAGGACTATGTTCCCTCTTCCAAATTCACGGTATTTGCCCACCAGTTTTCCTCCATCGCAGGTGCAGGCCCTGTCACCGGCCCCATCCTTGCCTCTGTATTCGGCTGGGTACCCGTACTGCTGTGGCTGATTATCGGCGGTCTGTTCTTCGGTGCCGTCCAGGATTTCGGCGCCCTGTATGCCTCCGTGAAGAACGAAGGAAAGTCCATGGGCATGATTATTGAAAAGTACATCGGCAAAACCGGACGAAAACTCTTTATGCTGTTCTGCTGGCTGTTTACCCTGCTTGTCATCGCCGCCTTTACCGACATGGTTGCCGGAACTTTCATGGCAAAAGGCGTGGAGGGCATGAGCGAAGAAACCAGTTATGCCAACGCTGCTGCCGCCTCCATCTCCATGCTGTTCATCGTAGTTGCCGTCGTTTTCGGTCTGATCCAGAAACATGTGGGCAAAATGCAGGAGGCTGTCCGTGCCGTCATCGCCATCGCTCTTCTGGTCGGCATGTTTGCCGTCGGTATGCAGCTTCCTATTTTTGCCACCAAAACTGCCTGGATCTACATCGTGATGGCTTACCTTTTCCTGGCATCGGTTATGCCCATGTGGCTCCTCATGCAGCCCCGTGATTATATGACCACCTTCATGCTCCTTGGCATGATTATCGGTGCTGTCGTAGGTGTGGTTGTAGCGCATCCCACCATGCAGCTGAATGCTTTTAACGGTTTCAACGTAAATGGAAGTTCCCTGTTCCCCACCCTGTTTGTCACCATTGCATGCGGTGCGGTTTCCGGGTTCCACAGCTTGGTTTCCTCCGGTACTTCCTCCAAAACCATCATCAATGAAAAAGATATGCCCATGGTTGGTTACGGTGCCATGGTGGTGGAATCCCTGTTAGGTATCGTGGCTCTGGTGGTTGTAGGTGCTGTGGCTGTCAACGGAACCAAACCGGATGGCACGCCTTTCGCCATCTTCTCCAGCGGTGTTGCGGGATTTCTGGAAAAAATGGGTCTGCCCGTCCAGGTGGCTACCGTCTTTATGACCATGTGTGTCTCAGCTCTGGCACTCACTTCCCTGGACTCCGTAGCCCGGATCGGTCGTATGTCCTTCCAGGAACTGTTCTACGGTGACACTACTGACCCGAAACAGATGCCCCTGTGGCAGCGGGTACTGACCAATAAATATTTCGCCACGGTGATTACCCTGTTTTTCGGCTATCTGCTGACCCTGGGCGGTTACACCAATGTATGGCCGCTCTTTGGTTCCGCGAACCAGCTGCTTGCCGCTCTGGTTCTCATCGCCCTGGCAGTTTTTTTGAAAACCACGGGAAGAACCGGCTGGACACTGTATATCCCCATGTTTGTCATGCTGGCAGTTACCTTTACCGCTCTGATTCAGAAAACCATCAGCCTGGTTTCCAGCATGGTAAGCGGTCAGGCAACCTTCCTGGTGGATGGCTTACAGTTCATCATTGCCATCCTGTTGATGGTCTTAGGTGTGCTGGTTGCCTTCAGCTGCCTGAAAAAGCTGTTCGTAAAAAAGGCAGAAGCCTAAGTAACTTGCATAATCCCGGTATTGATGCTACTCTATAGATAACTTTTTATTACATAAATACTCAGCCGGATCGCTATGCCCATATTGTGGATATGGACTCTTTCGATGCCTATTCCACCCACGAGACCCGGGAATCCAACGAAGTACACTGCTATCTGGCTTTCAGCCACGAAAGCAATGAAACCGACAAAATTTTCATGGAAAATATGCGGCAGATGTTTTCCACCGGAGATAAATTCAATATTCTGGGTAAATACCGTGCCGATGACACCCAGCTCAATGTAATCAGTGTGGGAACCCGGGTTGCTTTGATGTCAGATAAAGGGGTGAAAAAGGATTATCTCCTGCTCCGGGTCATTCCTGTGGAGAGTATCCGTAATATCTGGATTTTCCCTGTAGAATACAAATCTGCGGAAGTGGGGATCATCACCCGAAGCGGTGCTTATGTCATTCAGTCTACTTCCATGAAATCACTTTCCTTTGTGGAATTCATCCGCAGTTACAACTTTATTGACGATTACAGCAAGGTGGAGGCCCTGGTGGATCAGCTTTCCAATACGGACAGCGGCATTCTGCAATATAAAGACTCCAAATATGAGGATTGCTATTGGTACTACTCCAGCTTTGGTGAAGAATCCGGCCTGGATATCCTGGGCTATATCCCGGTAAGCCAGTTAAACACCCATAAGACCGACTGGACCATTGTCGTCATGACCTGTGTCATCCTGTTCCTGCTAACTTTGCTGGACGGTGCATATATTCTGCACATCAACCGCAGGCTGCGGGAAACTGCCAAGCTTGCAGAGGCAGCCAGCGTAGCAAAGACCCGCTTTCTTTCCACCATGTCCCATGATATCCGCACTCCCATGAACGGCATCATCGGCATGACAGATATTGCTGCCGGATGGCAAAGTCCGTCTGGTCTATCGTGTAGCTGATACGGGTTTAGGCATGTCCGAAGAATTTCAGGCAGAAATGTACAACATGTTTGCCCGTGAAACGGACAGCCGGATTAACAACACCCAGGGAACCGGTCTGGCCCTGCCTATTGTGAAACAGCTGGTAGATCTTATGAAAGGTACCATCACCTGCGACAGTGCCCTGGGAAAAGGCACAACTTTTACCGTCACTCTGGATCTGGAGAAATCCAGTGCTGAAGAGTGCCAGCATCTCTGCCCCACAGATGAGCCCAACGGTGACATCAATGATTTCGACGATATCCGCGTCATGGTAGCAGAAGACAATGATCTGATATTGATGGATGTACAGGCTTGTCTGGATGCCGGTATGAACGCCCATATCGCCAAGCCTGTTGACATAAAAAAGTTCTTGAGGTTTTACGACAAGTCAAAAGGAAAAAGTGAGGAAGACTTCTGATGAAAAAGGGCAGTAAAAGAAAGCGGTTAACCGCAATCCTCAGTGTGATTGTGCTGACATGTGGCAGCCTTGCCGGATGCGGATCCCCTGTCACATAAAGCAATCAAAGAAAAATAAATCATGTGTTTTCCAATACACAGGTTGCCATGGGCATAAACTTACTTTTTTCTCTTCTTTCTTTTTGAGGTTCTTCTTTTTTAATCTCATGGTTTCCTAAAGCTGCGTGTATTTATCAGCCTTTCCTTTCGCCTTTTCAATCGGATACTTTGCCTCGTTCATTGACATTTTCATGTTAATAATTTCATCTGCATCCAATCCTAACTTATCCAACAGGTTCTGGCTATATACCATCACATCTGCAAGTTCTTCCTTAACATGCTGCAAGTCAAACTGATCTTCACTCCATTGGAAACATTCTAAAAGTTCCGCGGCTTCGATCACAATTGATTTGGCGAGGTTCGCCGGAGAATGAAACTGATCCCAATCCCGATCTTCTGTAAATTTTCTGATTCTTTCTACTGTTTGTTTATTCATCCTTATCTTCCCAATCTATCTTTTAAATATTCACGCATTTTATCATCCACACAGTACACATAGCATCCCTTCATGCCTCTTGTTAACAGTGTCCGATATGTATTTTTAATAATTTCATCTGCCCGTTTACGGGCCTCCTCCGGATTTTCTTTATTTAACTTCTTTATTCCTTTTAACGACTGATCAGTCTGTGCACGTTTTGTGAAATCGGTTACAACATGTCCATTTTCAAAGCGCATATCTTCCCCAATAATCACACCCACATAATCAAACTCTAATCCTTGTGCAGTGTGAATACAGCCGACCTCATTTATGGAATCATCATCAATGGCGAATGTTGTTGTGTTTCCTAGATTCCAGCTTTTTTCAAAGTCTCCGATTTTAATATCATGTACCGATGAATTATTTTTGCCGGAAGAGATCCAATTCCAACAATATCCAGCTAACATCCTGGCATGATTGGATGCTTTATTTCGTTCTATAATCAGTTTTTCCATTTGAATGGGGGAATCACATATTCGAATGTCATAATTTATTTCCCTCATATCCTTATTAGCAGTTTCCCGTATTTCTAATACATCATCCAACCACGCCAGATATCCGTCTGATCCATCACATCGAAACTGTGAAACCAATTCCATTTCTGTAATATCAGATTGTTCCTCCTTCGCCCACTTTTTGATTTCTGCAATACTTCCAATGTCACTTAACGTAACCCTTTGCCTCTCATCAATGAAAAACACATTGCAGACAGAGGAATGAATAATCTCTTTTATCTGGTTTTCACCCACATTATGAAACATTCCCGATTTTTCATTCAGTCTATGAGCTTCGTCAACCAGTATCGTATCAATCATGTCTTTTTCCGTTTCTGTATATGATCCGGATCCTTTAAACATATTGTCAACTGAACTTTTTCTAACCTGTCCTTTTAGCTTCTTCAAATATACATTTCTAGGAGCACTATTTTTTGAAACATACTGCACCAATTGACCATCCATTGTCAGTTTTGCCAGTATGTTTATGGCAACCACACTCTTCCCTGTTCCGGGTCCTCCTTTTATGATGATTGTACGTTTTTTATGATCTATAAGGGATAATCCCGATTGCTTCAGGATTTCCTCATAAACCACTTTTTGCTCATCTAACATGTAAAATTCCCGATTACCTTTAAGCATACTGCCTATGGCATCTTGTAAACTTTTGGATGGATGTATCCTTCCATTATCAATTTCATATATTAGTTTTTTCTCATCACCTTTGTGAATAAAGTTTTTTATGAAATTTCTTAATTTGGGAACCTCACCGCGGGTAAATGCAGGACTTTCCTGTAAATATTCCTGATATTGGTTTCTGTCCAGGTCATCATTTTCTTTTCGACGATAGTTATGTAAATAGGCGCACGGGTGCAGTTGGATTTTATGATCCTGTACGTTTTTATTATAATCCCGTATCATCATTGCATAAGACCACGCCTGATACGATGGATGCACTACTTTTCTCACCGCATTGCCTGTATAAGTTTCTACCAATGCATCCTGTTTATCCACAGCTTTTAACTTATCCCACTGCTTTAGTTCAATAATTATCACATTAGGAATTTCATTTTGAGCATATCCGGATATGATAAAGTCTACTCTTTTAGCCGTCTGCGGAATATTATATTCGATAGCAATTCCTGCATTACTCGGTATTTCATCATCATTTAAAACTTTGTACATATATTCCAATGAATTTTCCCATGCCCGGAACTCATTCGCAGCTGTATGCCTTTTCATTTTCATATATATATTGTTTTCTATCTCTACCGCTATGGTATCATTTTCCACACTGGTTAAAAAGTCTGTCTTGCTTCCATCATATACAATCATCTGTAACCCCTAAACATTCATAAAATTGATTAAATATCCAATTATCTCGACTATTTATAATTTTACTATAATCGTCTTTATTTCACAATGAAGAACACACTGTGCAACTTTATATCCAATTGTAATATATCTAGTTTTTACAAATTTCATCAAGAAATGCCGAGTCATTAGATATAGTCCTGTCAGCACCGTTTATAATGTTTTCGGGAAGGGAATTTCGATTTGCAGCATACTGGTGGGGGGTGACAGGGTATGCAGGCTAGCGTAACCCTGGAAGCAGTGTATCAACTTACGACTTCCTAGCGGAAGTCGACGCGGTACAAAATAATTTTCCGTATTTGTAGCCGTCATTTCAACTCACGACCTCCTTGCGGAGGCCGACCATTGACGAGGATGGAGATGCGGTGGCGTTCTCATTTCAACTCACGACCTCCTTGCGGAGGCCGACTTCACATCCGCAGTGGTTGCGTCTGCATCATCATATTTCAACTCACAGCCTCCTTGCGGAGGCCGACCCAAAAGTCCTAGCACTTTCGCTGTTTGATGAGTATTTCAACTCACAGCCTCCTTGCGGAGGCCGACCATAAAAGCCTTTATAGATACCATACCCCGTTGCATTTCAACTCACAGCCTCCTTGCGGAGGCCGACCCAGTTCCTCGTGGAAATGAGGAGATTTTCTGACATTTCAACTCACAGCCTCCTTGCGGAGGCCGACCTTGAGGGCTTTCTGCTCCACGCCGTTCTCCGAGGCATTTCAACTCACAGCCTCCTTGCGGAGGCCGACTGCAACCGGCAGAAATCAAACAAGCTGATAGAGTCATTTCAACTCACAGCCTCCTTGCGGAGGCCGACATTTATAACTATGTTCATCATGGATATTTGAAAGTATTTCAACTCACAGCCTCCTTGCGGAGGCCGACATTTTTCTGCGAAATAAGCCCGAGTTCAAAATATATTTCAACTCACAGCCTCCTTGCGGAGGCCGACAATGCCATTTTTCTTTTCCTCCTCTATTTCTGATATTTCAACTCACAGCCTCCTTGCGGAGGCCGACAAGAACGGTTGAAAACAGTCACCATTTTATTATCATTTCAACTCACAGCCTCCTTGCGGAGGCCGACGTCGTTGTAGACTTATTGTACAAATACATTTTATTATTTCAACTCACAGCCTCCTTGCGGAGGCCGACCAACCATTCCAACGTGTACGGACTTGACGGAGAATTTCAACTCACAGCCTCCTTGCGGAGGCCGACTCC
>CAKRTZ010000039.1 GCA_934402515.1 uncultured Lachnospiraceae bacterium | reverse complement strand
GAATAAATCCTTTATTGGCAGGATAAAATTGGGTAAAAAATTGTACCCAACGTGTCCTTGACACGGGGTACAATTTAACATAACATGTGACTAACCCCATGAACTTCTCCATTTTTTCAGCGGAACTGGGCAAAAAAGTGAAAAAGCTTGTTATATGCCCATCCGGGTAAAATCTCTCCACAGAACCTTTCGTTTCTTTTACTCAATCGAGTAGCAATCCCCCAGGTGAAAACTGAATGAAACTACCGGAGAGCGACTATCAAATTCTCAAGTTGACGGCTTCCTTTTATAATGCGTATCCAAATGCTTCTTGATTTAAGGCTTTCTTTATTGCATCCAACAAATTTTGATGTAGATGAAATCTGTCTGCCACCTGTATTGCATACAGAGTTAAAATTGATTGAGGTACAGCTAGACAAAGACCTTACAGTTCATGATAAGCAGAAGTTTGATTTAGAATATTAAATAAGTCTAAAAAGTTATAAATCCGTTGCCTGTGAATGCTGTGTTGGGTATAATAAAATTAGGAACTAACGAAAGATAAAATAATACTGGGGTGCTGAAACTGCTTTGCCCTGCTGTTAGAAGGAAACTGATAGAAAGCAGGGAAAGAAGGAGAAGATGAGCAACACCAGTACACCCTACGATGATGCCCAGCGGACGCTGAGCGTGGACTGCCCCAGTTTATTGATACCATTGGTGAATGAGGCATTCCGGACAGACTATCCCTTGGATGCGGATGTGAAGCTGTACAACAACGAATTTTTCATTACCACAGGGAATGACCAGAAACGAATCACAGACTCCAATTTTTCTATTAATGGAGAGACAACGGTTCGTTACCACTTTGAATGCCAGAGTACAGAGGATGGAAGTCTGACGCTAAGACTCTTTGAGTATGGAGCACAGATAGCCTTGACCATGGCAGACTATTCCAAGGACGAGAGCACTTTTATCTTCCCTCATGCGGCGGTATTGTACTTGAGGACAGAGAATAGCACACCATCCTTTATTAAAATGCGGATAGTCACACCGGGAGGAGATGTGTCCTATGAAATCCCGGTGGTGAAAGTGCAGGACTACGGGCTGGAGGAAATCTTTGACAAGAGATTACTATTTTTGTTACCCTACTACTTTTTGAGATACCAGTTGGAACTGTTGGAAAGGGATGTAGATGCGAGACAGTCACTGCGTGATACATACCGGGACATTTTCCAACGGCTGAGTCTGCTAGAGCAAGGCGGGGAGATTACAGAGTTTACCAGACAGTCGATAAAGGCGATGATTGATAAAGTGGCGATGTTCCGGGCAGGAAAATATGCCGGTGTGAAGAAGGAGGTTGAGGAAATCATGGGTGGACAGATCTTGAATTATGAGGCAAAGGATATCAGGAATAAAGCACTCCGAGAGGGGAGAGCGGAAGGAATCTCTATTGGAAAAGAGGCTGGCAGACAAGAAGGCGAGGAATTGCTTGGTAAACTGGTAAAATTACTTCTGGGAGAAGGGCGTACCACGGACATTGAACGAGCCTCTACTGATCAGAAGGTTCGTCAACAGCTTTACAGGGAGTTCCACTTGATTTAGAAAATTAGCGAGATGATAATAAAAGAAATTTACTTAAGATAAAATAATACTGGGGTGTTGAAGCTGCTTTGCCCTGCTGTTAGAAGGAAACTGATAGAAAGCAGGGAAAGAAGGAGAAGATGAGCAACACCAGTACACCCTACGATGATGCCCAGCGGACGCTGAGCGTGGACTGCCCCAGTTTACTGATCCCGTTAGTAAACGAGGCATTCCAGACGAACTATCCCCTAGATGCGGATGTGAAGTTGTACAACAATGAATTTTTCATTACCACGGGGAATGACCAGAAACGAATCACAGATTCCAATTTCTCTATCAATGAAGAGACAACGGTTCGTTACCATTTTGAGTGCCAGAGTACGGAAGATGGTAGCCTGACGCTGCGACTGTTTGAGTATGGCGCACAGATTGCCCTGACTATGGCGGACTACTCCAAGGACGAGAGCACTTTTATCTTCCCCCATGCGGCGGTGCTGTACTTACGGACAGAGACTACCACACCATCCTCCATTAAAATGCGGATAGTCACACCGGGAGGAGATGTGTCTTATGAAATTCCGGTGGTGAAGGTGCAGGACTACGGGCTGGAGGAAATTTTTGAGAAACGGTTATTGTTCTTGTTACCCTATTATTTTTTGAGATATCAGTTGGAATTACTGGAAAGGGATGTGGATGCGAGGTTAGAACTGCGTCATACATACCGGGACATTTTCCAACGGCTGAGTTTGTTGGAACAAGGCGGAGAGATTACAGAGTTTACCAGACAGTCGATAAAGGCAATGATTGATAAAGTGGCGATGTTCCGTGCAGGAAAATATGCCGGTGTGAAGAAGGAGGTTGAGGAAATCATGGGTGGACAGATTTTGAATTATGAAGCGAAGGATATCAGGAATAAAGCACTCCGAGAGGGGAGAGCGGAAGGAATCTCCATTGGAAAAGAGACTGGCAGACGGGAGGGAATTTTGCAGGGAGAAAATCTACTTGGCAGGCTGGTAAATTTATTAGTGGAAAAAGGACGTATTGATGATGTTGCCCGTGCCTCCACTGACCCGGAAGTTCGTCAACAGCTTTATAGGGAGTTTCATTTGATTTAAAAATTTAACGAAATGAATAATATCTATATAATGAACTGATGAACTACGAATTCCCACCCCCAACAGTTGCATTTTGCCCGCAGTAGTGTTATTCTTTTAACAAAGCGTGCAAACACGCATGAACAAAGGTGGAAAGGAGTTCATAATTCCAAATGAGCAAGAATTTTGACGAGTTGTTATCCAAAGTCTCTACCTGTGGCAAGAAGGTTGTATCCGTAGCCGCAGCACAGGACAAGGCTGTATTAGAGGCAGTAAAGGCTGCCAAAGAGCGCGGTATCGCCGACGCAATCCTGGTAGGTGATGAGGCAAAGATCCGTGAGATCGCTGCACAGTTAGATATGGATCTGGCTGAGTACGAAATCATCAACGAGCCCGATATCGTGGAGGCATCCCTGACTGCAGTGAAATTAGTACATGACGGCAAGGCTGATATGTACATGAAGGGTCTGTTGGATTCCAAGACTTTCTTAAAGAGTATTCTGAATAAAGAGGTAGGTCTTCGTACCGGTAAGGCGCTGTCCCATGTATGTGTATTTGAGATCCCCGGCATTGACCGTCTGTTATTCTTAACCGATGTAGCCTTCATGCCCTACCCCACACTGGAGGACAAGGTTTCCATTATTGAATACACTGTCAATGTGGCAAAAGCATGCGGCGTGGAAGTTCCCAAGGTTGCTCCTCTGGCAGCAGTTGAAGTTGTGAACCCCAAGATGCCTGTTACCGTAGAGGCAGACGAGCTCACCAGGATGTGTGAAGAGGGCAAGATCCAGGGCTGTATCGTAGACGGACCTCTTTCCCTGGATATCGCCATCGATAAGGCAGCAGCCATTGAGAAAGGCGCTACCAACCGTAAGGTTCAGGGCGATGCAGATATTCTTCTGTTCCCGGACATCCATGCAGGAAACCTGGTTTACAAGGCTATCGTACACATGGTACCTGGTGTGAAGAACGGTTGTATCCTCACCGGAACCAAAGCTCCGGCAATTCTGACCTCCCGTTCCGACACTTTCGAGACCAAGGTAAATTCCATCGCACTGGCAGCAGTCGTTGCAGAGGAATTAAAGAAACAGCAGTAAGCTGACGAAAACAAGGAGAAACATTATGGCTATTAAAAGTTTGATTATCAATCCCGGTTCCACCTCCACCAAAATCGGCGTGTTTGAGGATGAGAACTTATTATTCGAGGAAACTCTGCGTCACTCCACCGAGGAGATCGCACAGTATCCCACCATCATTTCCCAGAAAGATTTCCGTAAAAACATCATCCTTTCCTTCTTAAAGGAAAAAGACTTCGATGTGAAGTCCTTAGGTATGGTTGTTGGTCGTGGCGGTATGTTAAAACCCATCCCCGGCGGTACTTATGAAGTAAACGATGCTCTGATCAGGGATCTGGAAGTGGGCGTTATGGGTCAGCATGCCTCCAACTTAGGCGGTATCCTGGCAAAAGAGATCGCTGATTCCGTAGGCGTTCCTGCGTTTATCGTTGATCCCGTAGTTGTTGACGAGCTGATGCCGGAAGCAAGACTGTCCGGTCATCCCGATCTGCCCCGTGTAAGTATCTTCCACGCACTGAACCAGAAAGCAGTTGCCAAGAGATATGCGAAGGAAGTGGGCAAGCCCTATGATTCCCTGAACCTGATCGTTGTTCACATGGGCGGCGGTGTTTCTGTTGGTGCTCACAGACAGGGTAAAGTCGTAGATGTATTTAACGCTTTGGATGGCGATGGCGCATTTTCTCCCGAGCGTGCAGGAGCAGTTCCCAACGGTGCATTGGTAAAACTTTGCTTCTCCGGCAAATACACCCAGAAGGAAGTAACCAAGATGTTAGTTGGTAACGGTGGCCTGAACGCATACCTGGGAACCAACGATATGCGTGATGTGATGAAGAGCATTGCGGCTGGCGATGAGAAAGCTAAACTGGTTAAAGACGCATTTGTTCTCCAGGTAGCGAAGGACATGGGCTCCATGGCCTGTGTACTGGAAGGCAAAGTAGACCAGATCATCATTACCGGTGGTATTGCTTATAACAAAGCAATCACCGATGAACTGACTGCAAAGGCTGGCTTTATCGCACCGGTAACCGTATATCCCGGTGAGGACGAGCTCCTTGCACTGGTACAGGGCGGACTGCGCGTATTAAACGGCGAAGAGAAGGCAATGCAGTACAACTAATCCCAGCGAAATAAAATAGAAAAAGCAAACATCCCCGCCAGGTGAAGTACCAAATGAGGTACACGCCTGACGGGGATGTTTAAATTACAGTTCTTTTAACGCAAATCCAAAGTATCGCACCGCATTGTTATAACAGATACCGGTGACGATCTGTCCCAGCAAGTCATAATCCTGGGGGTATTCTCCATTTTCAACCCATCCCCCCAACAGTTCACACAGAATCCGGCGGAAATATTCATGCCGGGTGTAGGAAAGAAAGCTTCTGGAATCCGTAAGCATTCCCACAAAGCCGGCCAGATTTCCCAGATTTGCCAGAGAGGTAAGCTGTTCCTGGATGCCGGTCTTGTGGTCGTTGAACCACCAGGCACTTCCCTGTTGGATCTTTCCCCTCGCCTCTTCATTTTGGAAACAGCCGATGATGGTGCCGATGGCAGCGTTGTCATTGGGATTTAAGCTGTAAAGGATGGTTTTCGGTAAAGCGCCCCTGCTGTTTAAGGCATTTAAAAGGTCAGCCAGGGGAGCAGAAAAGGTTGCACTGTTGATACAGTCAAAACCGGTATCGGCACCGACTTTTTCGTATAATTCCTCATTGTTGTCCCGTTTGCAGCCGTAATGAAGCTGCATCACCCAGTTCCGTTTCCGGTATTCACTGCTGACAAATAGCAGAAAAGCGGTTTTATATTGAAGGATCTCTTCAGGAGTGAGAGCATCCCCCTTTCGCCCTTTTTGAAAAATTTCTTCCACCTTTTCTTCGGAAGCCGGGGCGTACATGATGGTGTCCAGACCGTGATCCGACACACGGCATCCCAAGACCTCGAAAAAATCCATGCGTTTTTGCAGTGCTTTTTTTAAGAAGGCAAAGGAAGTAATTGGGGTTTCACTCACCTTAGACAGTCTGTCCAGATATGCTGGAAAATCCGGCTTTTCCAGATTCATGGATTTATCCGGGCGGAAGGCCGGTAACACCTGAACTTCAAAAGTGGAATCCTCCCGGAGCTTCTTATGCCATTTCAGGGAGTCTGCCGGATCATCGGTGGTACACAGCAGGGTCACATGGGACTTCCGGATGAGATTCCGGGCACTCATGGACGGGTCGGAAAGCTTGCGGTTACACAGTTCCCAGACTTCCTCAGCGGTCTGTTCACACAGATGTCCGGTGTAGCCGAAGTACCGCTGCAGCTCCAGGTGGGACCAGTGGTATAAGGGATTTCCGATGGCAGTTCCCAGACATTTCGTCCATTGCATAAATTTTTCCTTGTCGGGAGCGTTCCCTGTGATGAAATGTTCTTCCACACCGCAGGAACGCATAAAGCGCCATTTGTAATGGTCACCTCCCAGCCAGACCTGGGTGATGTTGGAAAATTGGCGGTCCTGGGCAATTTCTTTTGGGTCGATATGGCAGTGATAGTCCAGAATGGGCATGGGGTTGGCATAGTCGTGGAACAGCTTTCTGGCGGTGTCCGTGGTCAGCAAAAAGTCGTTATCCATAAACGGTTTCATGGTGAGTCCTCCCTGAGTGAGTTGTCGTGAATTTTGTTTTTATTATAGTATACCCGGAAAACGGACATATGTCCCCCTTTCATTCCCTGAAAACCGCATACTTGAATGTATCCGGGAAATCTGCTACAATATACTTTGGTTTTTTATTTGTATCATATTCGAGGTAAAACAATGAAATTAGTAGAAAAGGTTTTTGGTACACACAGTGAACGCGAGTTAAAGCGGATTACCCCCATCGTCGACAAGATTGAATCCTATCGGGAAGCCATGGGAGAACTGTCTGACGACCAGCTGAAGGAGAAGACAAAAGAGTTTAAGAAAAGACTGGGAGAGGGAGAGACTCTGGATGACATTCTGCCTGAGGCTTATGCTGTGGTGAGAGAAGCTGCAAAGCGTGTGCTGGGGACAGAACACTATAGAGTACAGCTCATCGGAGGTATCATTCTCCATCAGGGACGTATCGCTGAGATGCGTACCGGTGAAGGTAAGACACAGACCTGTCTGCTTCCGGCTTACTTAAATGCATTGGAAGGAAAAGGTGTACATGTTGTCACCGTCAACGACTATCTGGCAAAGCGTGATGCGGAGTGGATGGGACAGGTACATGAATTCCTGGGCTTAAAGGTGGGTGTCGTATTAAATGACATGAAACCGGAAGAGCGCCGCGATGCATATAACTGTGACATTACTTACGTGACCAATAATGAACTTGGTTTCGACTATCTGCGGGATAACATGGTGATCTACAAGGAGCAGCTGGTGCTGCGTGACTTACACTACGCCATCATCGATGAGGTGGACTCCGTCCTGATCGATGAAGCCCGTACGCCTTTGATCATTTCCGGTATGAGCAGCAAATCCACCAGTCTTTACGAGGCATGCGATATTCTGGCCCGTCAGATGAAACGTGGTGAGGATATGGAAGAACTGACCAAGATGGATGCCATCATGGGAGTGGAGCGTGAGGAGACCGGCGATTTCATCGTCAATGAGAAGGACAAGATCGTCAATCTGACCCAGGAAGGTATCGCCAAGGTAGAGAAATTCTTCCACATCGAAAACTATGCGGATCCGGAAAACCTGGAGATCCAGCACAATATCATTCTGGCTCTCCGTGCCCACAACCTCATGTTCCGTGACCAGGATTATGTGGTAAAAGACGGGGAAGTGCTGATTGTCGATGAATTTACCGGACGTATCATGCCGGGACGCCGTTATTCCGACGGTCTGCATCAGGCAATCGAGGCGAAAGAGCATGTAAAGGTGAAACGTGAGAGCAAGACTCTGGCCACCATTACCTTCCAGAACTTCTTTAATAAATTTGAGAAGAAAGCCGGCATGACCGGTACCGCCCTCACCGAGGAAAAAGAGTTCCGTGACATTTACGGCATGGATGTGATATCTGTTCCCACCAATAAACCGGTGGCACGTATTGATCATCAGGATGCAGTTTATAAGACCAAAAAAGAAAAATTACATGCCATTGTGGAGGCAGTAAAGGAAGCCCATGCAAAGGAGCAGCCGGTACTGGTTGGCACCATCAACATTGATTCCTCCGAGGAAATCAGCAACCTGTTAAAGAAAGAGGGCATTCCCCATAAGGTATTGAATGCGAAATTCCATGAACTGGAGGCTGAAATTGTTGCAGACGCTGGTGTACATGGTGCCGTAACCATTGCAACCAATATGGCAGGCCGTGGTACGGATATCAAACTGGATGAGCAGGCAAGAGCAGCCGGTGGTCTGAAGATCATCGGTACCGAGCGTCATGAATCCAGACGTATTGATAACCAGCTGCGTGGTCGTGCCGGTCGTCAGGGCGATCCCGGTGAATCCAAATTTTATATCTCTCTGGAAGATGATCTGATGCGTCTCTTTGGTTCCGAGCGTCTGATCAATATGTTCAATGCGCTGGGTATTCCGGAAAATCAGGAAATTGAGCACAAGACTCTATCCAATGCCATCGAGTCTGCCCAGAAGAAGATCGAGAGCAACAACTTTGCCATTCGTAAGAATTTGCTGGAATATGACCAGGTCATGAACGAGCAGCGTGAGATCATTTATGACGAGCGTCGCCGTGTATTAAATGGAGAGAGCATGCGTGATGTGATCTTCAAGATGATTACCGATATCACCGAGAATGCGGTAGACATCAGCATCAACGAGGATGGAGATGTGGACAATTGGGATTTCACGGAGCTGAATGAACTGTTACTGCCCACTATTCCTTTACAGCCTGTCAATGCCTCCCGTGTGAAGAAACCCAGAAAGAATGACTTGAAACAGCAGTTAAAAGAAGAGGCTGTGAAACTTTACGAGAGTAAGGAAGCAGAGTTCCCTGAGGCAGAAACCATTCGTGAGATCGAGCGTGTCATTCTGTTAAAGGTCATTGACCGGAAGTGGATGGATCACATCGATGATATGGATCAGCTGCGTCAGGGTATCGGCCTGGCAGCCTACGGTCAGAGGGATCCTTTGGTAGAATACAAGATGAGCGGTTACGAGATGTTCGATGAGATGACCCAGAACATCAAAGAGGAAACCGTGCGTCTCCTGTTCCATGTCCGCGTGGAGCAGAAGGTGGAGCGTGAGCAGGTTGCCAAGGTGACCAGCACCAATAAGGACGATACCGTAAAGAAAGGACCTGTTAAGAGGGAAAATGCGAAAATTTATCCCAACGATCCCTGCCCTTGCGGAAGCGGACTGAAATATAAGAACTGCTGCGGACGCAAGTAGTACGGAAAAGTACAGCGCGGCAGAAAGAGGATAGCGGGAGCGATCCCACCAAAATCAAAAAAGAAAGAGGTGACGTTAATGGTAGAATTAGATGCAATGAAAACCGAATTGCAGGCATACGAAACCCCGTTAGCGGAAGTGAGGGATTCACTTTGACCTGGCGAACAAGTCAAGGAGAATCGAAGAATTAGAAATGAACATGGAGGCGCCAGGGTTCTGGGATGATCCCGAAACCTCCAATAAACAAATGAAGGAATTAAAGAATCTCAAGGATACGGTGGAGACCTATCACCAGCTGGAAACGGCAGTGGAGGATATTGAAACCCTGATTCAGATGGGCTATGAGGAAAACGATGAGTCCCTGATCCCGGAAATCCGCGAGGAACTGGATGCCTTTATTGCCAAATTTGATGAAATCCGTATCTCCACCCTGTTATCCGATGAGTACGATCATCACAATGCCATTCTGAAACTGAATGCCGGTGCCGGTGGCACCGAGAGCTGCGACTGGGCCAGCATGCTGTATCGCATGTATACCCGTTGGGCAGAGCGGAAGGGCTATTCGGTGGAAGTATTGGATTATCTGGACGGGGATGAGGCTGGTATTAAGTCTGTGACTTTCCAGGTCAATGGAGAAAATGCCTATGGCTATCTGAAGTCTGAGAAAGGTGTGCATCGTCTGGTGCGGATTTCTCCTTTTAATGCCCAGGGCAAACGGCAGACCTCCTTTGTGTCCCTGGATGTGATGCCGGAAATTGAGGAGGATATTGACATCGACATTAAGGATGAGGATATCCGTATTGATACCTACCGAAGTTCCGGTGCCGGTGGTCAGCACATCAATAAAACCTCCTCGGCAATCCGTATTACCCACTTCCCTACGGGAATCGTGGTAACCTGCCAGAATGAGCGAAGCCAGCACATGAACAAAGATAAAGCCATGCAAATGCTGAAAGCCAAACTGTACATGTTACAGAAAGAGGCTAATGCAGAGAAGCTTTCCGATATTCGTGGGGATGTGAAAGAGATTGGCTGGGGTAACCAGATCCGTTCCTATGTCTTACAGCCCTATAAGCTGGTCAAAGACCTGCGTACCGGTGAGGAAACCGGAAACGTGGATGCCGTCTTAGACGGTGCCATCGACCCCTTTATCACGGCGTACTTGAAATGGAAAAGCCTCGGAGCAGGGCAAAGCACTGGCTGCTGAGCCCGTAAGAAAATGATTCAAGAGTGCAAAAATCCCATTGCAAAGCAATTAGCATGGATTTTTGCATGGCTGTGAAGGAACTGAACAGTCAAGTCTTGGTGGTAAAAACGTAGTACAAGAATAAACATTCAACAATAAAAAATGTCTGTGGAAAAATCCACAGACGTTTTTTTATTCCACATCCCGGTTCTGTTCCATCAAATCCAGGAAGAAGTTTGCCAGTGTGGCATTCAGGTAGGGAGTAATCCATAACAGACCGATACCAAAGGAAAGAATTCCCAACAGAAACAGAGGAATAAAACTTACCTCGATATAAAACAGCCGTCCCATATTTCCTTTCATCAAGCGGATCGCATACAGCATCAGATCCTTCGCGGAGTAATCCGGAAAATCCAATAACAGATAGAAAACCTGGGAGAACAGTAAATTCACAATAATCAAAGCGATGGAACCTACTGTGCAGGCAATACAGAATGGCAGGAAATATTCAAAATGCCAGTCATATTGAATTGACAGGGAAGAAGAAATATTCACTGTCATTAACTTATTCAGAAAATAAGTGTAAGGTGCGGTACAGAGGTTGGTCAAAATCGTAATCACGGTCAGCACGATCAGGGATTTATCCACCTGTTTCCGGAATCCGTAGAAAATATCGGAAACGGAAATCATCTGTCCACAGGCAAGCTTGAGAAACAGATAAGCTTGTCCCACACTGAACAGCCCCAGTAAAATTGCAGTCAGAATCGTGACAGCATAATAAAACACGGTGCCCAGGGTGGAGGAAGTGTCAATGAGAGAAGTCACCACATCCGTCACAAGTAACTGTAAAATCTGTGCTAACATCATTGCCCAGATCACGGTGCCGTAGTGGCCTAACAGCTGTCCTCTGGCCTGTGCCTTTAATTCGGAAGAAGATTTGTGTGTATTCATAACATTTCCCCTCCTTCCAGATCAAAGGATGAATCAAAAGGAACACCGTAGATCTGCTCATACATCTGTTCAAACTGATTCAGGAACTGTTGGTCATGCATCAGGGTATTAATACTGTAAATGGACAATGCCACATTTAAGACAATGGCAATGACGGCAATCACTACGGCATTCCGTGCCTTTTTTGTCATTTTTTTGTTATAGCCCTTGGAAAGGATAGCGAGGATTGCGGAAATGGCAGCCAGAATTGTGGGGAAAAGAGTGATCCTGCAGGTGAGGAGCGCTATAATTCCCATAATCATAGCTGCGTGGGCGAATCCTTCCCCATCCGCACCATAGCGCTGCTGCTGACTATAGTCGGGATTTGGCTGCCCGTATCCATAGTCATTGGGATTGTTTGTATTGTAGTCCATAATGACTCCTTTGCATTTAATTAAAAATAGTAATCTTATGATAGCATGAACGGATGTGCTTTTCAAATAAAGGATTTCTAAAAAAATTAAATCGTCTTGAAAAGAATCCATGAAATTTAGTATAATCAAAAGAACAAGATCAACACCACAGGAGTTTTGAAAATGGACATTATTTTAAAGATCAAAGAAGAATTAAAGGTAGAAAAATGGCAGGTGGAGGCCGCTGTCAAACTGATTGACGAGGGCAATACCATCCCCTTTATCTCCCGTTACCGTAAGGAAGCTACCGGATCTCTGAATGATGAGCAGCTGCGTAATCTGGACGAGCGTCTGAAATATCTGCGTGGCCTGGAAGAAAAAAAGGAACAGGTCATTGGCAGTATTGAAGAACAGGGAATGCTCACCGAGGAATTAAAGGAAAAGATCCTGGCGGCAGAGACCATGGTTGTGGTGGAGGACTTATACCGTCCTTACCGCCCCAAGCGGAAAACCCGGGCAAGCATTGCAAAAGAGAAGGGTCTGGAAGGCCTGGCAAACTTTATCCTGGAACAGAAAGCAACGGCTCCTGTCCTGCAGGAAGCTGCAAGTTATGTAAATCCCGAAAAAGAAGTGGAAACCCCGGAGGAGGCTCTGGCAGGAGCAAAAGATATTATTGCCGAGAGTATTTCCGATGAGGCAGACTACCGTATCTATATCCGTAACCTTACCATGGAGGAAGGTGTTATCACCAGCACCGCCAAGGACGAGAAGGCGGAGAGCGTTTACGAGATGTATTACCAGTACGAAGAGCCGGTGAAAAAAGTGGCAGGACATCGTGTACTGGCATTGAACCGTGGTGAGGCAGAGAAGGTGCTTACCGTGAAAATTGTGGCACCCACCGAGCAGATTCTCCGCTATCTGGAGAAAAAGACCATCCACGCCGACAATGAATTCACCACTCCGATTTTAAAGGAAGTGGTGGAGGACAGCTATGAGCGCCTCATTGCTCCGGCTATTGAGCGTGAAATCCGCAATGACTTAACCGAAAAAGCAGAGGACGGCGCCATTGCCGTCTTTGGCAAAAACTTAGAGCAGCTTTTATTGCAGCCTCCCATCGCCGGAAAAGTGGTTCTAGGCTGGGACCCTGCCTTCCGTACCGGCTGTAAACTGGCAGTGGTGGATGAGACCGGAAAGGTGCTGGACACCAAAGTGATCTACCCTACCGCCCCCCAGAACAAAGTGGCGGAGGCCAAAGCAGAATTGAAGAAACTCATCAAGAAATACAATGTTTCCCTGATTTCCGTAGGAAACGGAACCGCATCCAGAGAGTCCGAGCAGGTCATTGTGGAACTGTTAAAGGAACTGGATACTCCGGTACAGTATGTGATTGTCAGCGAGGCAGGTGCATCCGTCTACTCTGCAAGTAAGCTGGCAACGGAGGAATTCCCTAATTTTGATGTGGGACAAAGAAGTGCGGCATCCATTGCCAGACGGCTTCAGGACCCCCTTGCGGAGCTGGTAAAAATCGATCCCAAATCCATTGGTGTAGGCCAGTATCAGCATGACATGAACCAGAAGAAACTGGGCGAGGCCTTAAATGGTGTAGTGGAGGACAGTGTAAATAAGGTGGGTGTGGACTTAAATACCGCGTCTGCTCCCTTACTTTCCTACATTTCCGGTGTCAGCAAGACCATTGCCAAAAATATCGTGGAGTACCGGGAGGCAAACGGCAGATTTACCAACCGCAAGCAGCTTCTCAAAGTGCCAAAGCTTGGACCCAAAGCCTACGAGCAGTGTGCAGGCTTCATGCGTATTTTAGATGGGGACAATCCTTTAGATGCCACCAGCGTTCATCCGGAAACCTATGAGGCAGCCATGAAACTGTTGGATAAGATGGGACTCACCATGGAGGATGTGCGGAAAGCCCAGAAGGAAGCGGCTGCCAACAAAGGAAAGACAACACCGGCAGCTGCACCTGCAAAACCGAAAAAAGACAAGAAACCACAAGTGGTGATCCGGGACACCCATTCCGCCATGGGAAAGGCTCTGGCAGCAGCCCTGGCAGGCTCCGGAAGCGCCGGAATCACAGAGGCACAGCCGGAAAAACAGCCTTCTGCGAAGGGGGGGAATGCTTCTGCCCAGATCGGCCGCCTGGAAAGCCGGATTCCCGATAAAAAGAAAATGGCAGAGGAACTGGGCATCGGTGAGATTACTCTCACGGATATTCTGAAGGAACTGGAGAAACCCGCCAGAGACCCCCGTGACGATATGCCCAAACCCATTCTCCGCAGCGATGTCATGGATTTGAAGGACTTAAAGCCCGGCATGATCTTAAAAGGCACGGTGCGCAATGTCATTGACTTCGGTGTCTTTGTGGATATCGGCGTTCATCAGGATGGTCTGGTGCACATTTCCCAGATTACCGACCGTTATATCAAGCACCCGCTGGAGGCAGTGAGCGTGGGAGATATTGTGGATGTTCAGGTACTGGCAGTGGATGTACCTAAGAAACGTATTTCCCTCACCATGAAAATCGGCAAGGAACAAAAATCAAAATAGTAGTTGTCAAGCAAGGTGCTCTGTGCTATGATACTCACGAACCATATATAGGCAAGTTCTTCAGGGCAGGGTGAAATTCCCTACTGGCGGTGATGTAGTCCGCGACCCGCATCAAAGAGATGTGGCTGAACCGGTGAGAACCCGGTACCAACAGTAAAGTCTGGATGAAAGAAGAGGCTGCAAAGAGAAATGTGTTTTTGTTCTGCCCTTTTGGCGGAGAGCAGAACACGTACTGATCCATGTAACCAGGCCCTGAGAAGATTCTTCTCAGGGCTTTTTGTGTGGTATTCTACTGGAAAACATGTGATTCCTTCAGAAAATCGGAACAAGATATGTTGGAACGAATGCTTCTGTGCGATGGAGCGGAGACTCATAAATCGTGGAAGCCTCTGCTGAACACGATTTACGTCTTGGAGGCTCTGTGGAATGTTTCGCACAACAGCATGAGAGCCAATATCTCTTGTGGAGATTTTTTATAGGAACACATTTCTCCCACAGCAAACTTGAGAACTTCCTGAAATTTAATATACTCAAGGAGGATTTAACATGAATGGTTTAGTTCAAAGTATCAAAGAAAATGCAGTATTCTGCGTAGAATTCCTGGCGATTGTCGCCGCCGTCTTTGTGGTGGCGTATCTGCTGGAACGCATGTTCCGCAAGCGTAACGGTGACACGGAGAAAATCTTCTCCACCAGAAAAGTGGCCATGATCGGAGTCTTTTCTGCCATCGCCTTTATCCTGTTTCTGCTGGAGTTCCCCGTGCCCTTTGCACCTCCCTTTTATAAACTGGACTTCTCCGAACTTCCCGCTCTCGTGGGAACCTTCGCCTTCGGCCCGGTGGCAGGCGTCATGATTGAGTTTTGCAAAGTGGTGTTAAAGCTTTTGTTCAAGGGAACCACCACCGCGTTCGTGGGCGATCTCGCCAATTTTGTTATCGGCTGCAGCTTTATCCTGCCTGCATCCCTGATTTATCTCTTTAAGAAAAGCAAAAGGAACGCCATCATCGGATGTGCAGTGGGAACTGTGATTATTACCCTGTTTGGAACTACCTTTAATGCAGTATATCTGCTTCCGGCCTTTGCAAAACTGTACGGTATGCCTATGGACAGCATCATCGGTATGGGAACTGCCATCAATGAAAAAATCAACAGTGTGACCAGTCTGGTCATCCTCTGTGTGGCACCCTTGAATCTGCTCAAAGGCTCTGCCATCTCCATTATCACCATGCTGGTGTACAAAAAACTGAGTCCGATCTTGAAGGCGGGCTATGCACCTGCAGTGGCCAGAAAAAAGGAAGTACAAGAATAACACGGGTCTTGCACTTTCATGGAATATCGTTATAATATTAAGAAGTGGGGCGGTAGCTGATGCACGCCCCGCTTTCTTTTAATGGCACCTTTGGTGTACATGTTATTTGAAAAGACTTGAAATTGATACAATAACGGAATGACAGGAGAGAAAGCTTTGGAAGTACAATTTGATGTGAAAATGACCCGTGGGGTTCTTCAGGATTATATGCTGCACATCGGATACAATAAACCTCTGGCAATCGTGGTAAATGTGATGGGAATTCTCATGTTTGTATCCATGTTTTTCGGCTTTGGACTGGGGACAGGGTTCATTGGCCTGGTAATTTTGCTTTATATCCCGGTTGTGACCTGGAGCCGTGCCCGCAAGATCATGAAAAAGGACCGCTTCCAGGAGGAAAGCTTTGTCATGCTCAACGACAATGGCATTACGAAAGTAGAAGGCAATGAGACGAAACGAATCGACTGGGAAAATGTGTCAAAGGCAGTTTCCACGAGAAAGAGCATCATTGTATTTACGGAGGATCAAAAAGCTTGTATTTTTCCCAGAAAAGATATGGGAGAAAAAACAGCGGCTGTCATCCAGGCGATTTCCACCCATGTATCCCCGGATAAAATTAAGATTCGCGCGTGAGGAAAAGTATGGAAACCAGAACGATTGAGACAAACAGCCCGGAGGAAACCTTTGCTCTGGGGCGCCAGATTGGCGAGCAGGCAAAACCGGGAGAAGTGTATACATTGATTGGAGATTTAGGCGTGGGCAAGACCGTGTTCACCCAGGGACTGGCGGCAGGACTTGGCATCACGGAGGCAGTGAACAGCCCTACCTTTACCATTGTACAGGTGTATGAGGACGGAAGAGTTCCCTTTTACCATTTTGATGTATACCGCATCGGTGATGTGGAAGAAATGGATGAAGTGGGCTACGAGGATTATGTCTACGGAGAAGGGGTGAGTCTCATTGAATGGGCAAACCTCATTGAGGAAATTTTGCCGGAACATTATCGCCGGATTACCATTGAGAAGAACCCGGAAAAGGGTTTTGACTATCGTAAAATAACCATTGAGGAAGTGTAAAACCACCATGAAACTATTAGCATTGGACAGCTCCGGACTGGTAGCCTCCGTAGCCGTAACCCAGGACGATACTCTCGTTGCAGAGTTTACCATGAATTATAAAAAGACCCATTCCCAGACACTGGTGCCCATGATGGAGGCAATCCGCCAGATGACGGATTTGGACCTGGAATCCATCGATGCCATTGCGGTAGCAGCAGGCCCCGGATCTTTTACCGGACTACGTATCGGCTCTGCCACCGCCAAAGGACTGGGACTGGCATTGGATAAACCCATCGTTCCCGTGCCCACCGTGGACGGACTGGCATACAACCTCTATGGTACGGCGGATGTGGTCTGCCCCATTATGGATGCCAGAAGGGGACAGGTTTACACCGGACTCTACGAGTTTATATATACGGAAGGCAGATATGAAATGAAAACGTTGGTGCCCCAGTGCGCTGTTGCCATTGAAACCATCGCGAAGCAGATCAACCAGTTGGGACGCCGGGTGGTATTTTTGGGGGATGGAGTCCCTGTTTTTCAGGGAAAAATCCAAGAATTTCTCACCGTGCCCTACAGCTATGCGGAAAGCTTCCAGAACAGACAGAGAGCTTCTGCAGTGGCTGCCCTTGGCATGCAGTATTATAAAGAAGGCAAATATGAGAAGGCAGAGGACCATGCCCCGGAGTATTTGCGTCTGAGCCAGGCAGAGCGGGAAAGAATGGAAAGCTGAGGATGGAAGAACGAGAGGAAATCCTGATCCGGACAATGAACCCGGAGGATGCAAGAGCAGCAGCAGAACTGGAGAAGTCCTGCTTTTCCCAGCCATGGGATGAGAAAACTTTCCGGGAGTATGCGGTACATCCTGATATTTGCTATATGACAGCATGGGATGGAGAACGGCTGGTGGGAAACTGCGGCGTGCGGAATATCGTGGGCGAAGGGGAGATTACCAATGTGGCAGTGGATGTTGACTATCGAGGTCAAGGTATTGCCCGACGATTGATGAAAGCACTGCTTGCCCGGGGAAACGAAATGGGAATCACAGCTTTTACCCTGGAAGTGCGGAATGGAAATGAACCGGCGATCAGACTGTATGAGTCGCTGGGGTTTGTGCAGGAGGGACTGCGCAGAAATTTTTATGAAAACCCAAAGGAGGATGCGCGGATTTACTGGAAGCGTGACAGATAGAGATTATGTTGGAAGTGTGTTTACTTGGCACCGGCGGAATGATGCCGCTGCCTTACCGCTGGCTGACTTCCATGATGGCCAGATTTAACGGATCAAGTGTGTTGATTGACTGTGGTGAGGGAACCCAGATTGCCTTAAAGGAAAAGGGGTGGAGTCCCAAACCCATCGATGTCATCTGCTTTACCCATTATCATGCCGACCATATCAGTGGATTGCCGGGCATGCTTCTGACTATGGGAAATGCAGAGCGGACACAGCCGCTTTTACTCATCGGACCTAAGGGATTAACCCGTGTGGTCAATGCACTGCGGGTCATTGCGCCGGAACTCCCCTTTGAAATTATCTGTCAGGAGATCACCGAAGCAGAGCAGACCTTCCAGGTGGGGGGCATGTATATTGATGCCTTTAAAGTCAACCATGGAGTACTGTGTTATGGCTATAATATCCGCGTTCCCAGAATCGGACGGTTCCAGGTGGAAAAGGCCCAGGCGCTGGGCATTGACCGGCGTTACTGGAATCCTTTACAGAAGGGACAGACCGTGGAAGTGGACGGGCAGATTTATACTCCCGATATGGTGCTGGGGGCAGACCGACGGGGATTGAAGGTGACCTACTGTACGGATACCCGTCCCACAGACAGTCTTTTGCAGGCGGCGCAGGATGCAGACCTTTTCATAGGCGAGGGCATGTATGGTGAGCCGGAAAAGAAAGAAAAGGCGAGAGAAAATAAACACATGATGATGCAGGAGGCTGCGCAGATCGCGAAGAAAGCAAATGTGGCAAGATTCTGGATGACACATTACAGCCCCTCCTTAAATCATCCGGAGGAATTTCTGGAAGAAGTGAGAAACATTTATCCGGAGGCTGTGGCTGCCAGAGATGGGCGCACCATCGATTTGTTGTTTGACGAAGAATAAGATGCTATGATAGAAATAGAACCGGTGAATCCTGAGAAGGAGAGAAACGTATGAAAAGATTTCGTGGCACAAAAGGTATAATAATTCTGGTGATGATGATGGTACTGGTGATCGGGTACTTTTATTATCTTTCCAACAGGACAATTTCTTCTGACAATAAAACCGCAACGGTGAGTACAGAGAAGGACAGTCCCGTGGCCACTGTTTTGCTCAGGGATCTGGATATCAACTATCCGTCTACCCCGAAGGAAGTTGTCAAATATTATGCAGAACTGACCAAGGTTTTATATAATGAAGAATATACCGATGAGGAATTCCAGGCACTGGCGGTGAAAATCCAACAGCTGTATGATCCGGAACTGGTGGCCAATAAGGAGCAGAGCGAGTATCTTCAGGATTTGAAGGATGAAATAGCGGCTTTTCATACGAATAAATGGACGATCTCTACTTACTGGACTTCATCCAGCACGGATGTGGAACGGTTTACCGAGGACGGCTATGAATTTGCAAGACTGTATTGTACCTTTACCATACGGCAGAGTGGTGGGAGCGGAAGTTCCAACGAAGTGTTCTTACTGCGCAAGGATGAGAATGAACACTGGAAGATTTACGGGTGGAAGCTGGTACAGAAACAGGTACAGTAATTTGAATGATTGAAAAACGGAAAGTGTGTAAGAACCATGCAGCAAGATATAGTATTATTGGCTATCGAAAGCTCCTGTGATGAGACAGCGGCTTCAGTGGTGAGAAATGGCAGAGAAGTGTTGTCCAATGTGATCTATTCCCAGATCGACCTCCATACCCTTTATGGAGGAGTTGTTCCGGAGATTGCCTCCCGTAAGCATATAGAGAAAATCAACCAGGTTATTGAACAGGCACTGAAGGAAGCCGGGATGACCTTACGACAGATGGACGGAATTGCCGTCACTTATGGTCCGGGACTGGTTGGCCCGCTTCTGGTGGGGGTGTCTGCAGCCAAAGCAATCAGCTTTGCCACAGGAATTCCCCTGATTGGCGTGCACCATATTGAGGGGCATATCAGCGCAAATTTTATTGAAAATAAAGAACTGGAGCCTCCTTTTGTATGTCTTGTTGTGTCCGGCGGTCATTCCCATCTTGTCATTGTCAAAGATTATGGAGAATATGAAATCATCGGGCGTACCAGAGACGATGCGGCAGGAGAGGCTTTTGATAAGGTCGCCCGTGCCATCGGACTGGGTTACCCCGGTGGACCTAAAATTGACAAGCTTTCCAAAGAGGGAAATCCCGATGCCATTCATTTTCCCAGGGCAAAAGTGGAGGACAATCCCTACGATTTCAGCTTCAGCGGTTTGAAATCTGCGGTATTGAATTACCTTAATTCCTGTGAGATGAAAGGAATTGAGGTGAATCGTGCCGATGTGGCAGCCTCTTTTCAGAAGGCTGTTATCGATGTATTGGTGGAACATGCCCTGGAGGCAGTGAAAGAGTACGGTTTTGACAAGTTTGCCATTGCAGGCGGAGTGGCTTCCAATCAGTCCCTGCGCAGTGCTTTCGAGAAAGAATGTGCAAGGAGGAAGATTCAGTTTTATCATCCTTCGCCCATTTTTTGCACCGATAATGCAGCCATGATCGGAGTGGCAGGATATTATGAGTTTATCAAAGGGGTTCGCAGCGGATTGGATCTGAATGCAGTCCCGAACCTGAAACTTGGTGAAAGATAAAGAGGTTGCAAGGATGGAGAGCAGGAAAAAACACTGCACAGCTGTGGTACTTGCGGCAGGAAACGGCAAACGTATGGGAGGCCAGATACCGAAACAGTTTATGCTGCTGGGAGAAAAGCCGGTATTGTGGTACAGCCTTCATATCATGGAGCAGTCTGCCATTATTGATGATGTGATTCTGGTGACTGGTCCGGATGCGATAGACTATGTGCGCGAACAGATTGTGGAGCACTATCATTTTCAGAAGGTGAGGGCAGTGGTTTCAGGAGGAGCAGAGCGCTATGAGTCTGTATATCATGCCTTGCTTTCTATAAAAGAAAGAAATGGGGAGCGTGACGGCTATGTCTTTATCCATGATGGAGCGCGTCCTTTTGTAACCCAGGAGATTTTGCAGAGTCTTTATACTTCCGTGCAGGAAACGAGAGCCTGCGTGACCGCAACCAAAGTAAAGGACACAATCAAGATCAGTAATGCAGCCGGAATCGTGGTGGAGACACCGGACAGAAGTAACCTCTGGGCAGTGCAGACCCCACAGGTCTTTTCTCAGAAATTGATTATCAGAGCATATGAACTGCTGATGCAGGAACTTCCTGACTTAACTGGAAAAGGAATTTCAGTTACGGATGATGCCATGGTGGTGGAGACCATGTGCAGCCAGCCGGTGACATTGGTAGAGGGAAGCTATCGAAATATTAAACTGACGACGCCGGAGGACATGCTTTTTGCAGAAGCTATACTGTCGAAAAACCCCGTATAATCGGGCACTTTTTAACTCCCTTAAAAAAGTTGGCAGAAAAGCTGAAAAAGTTGTTGACAGATAGGGAATGGTTTGCTAGAATAATTTTTGCCGTCGACGGACAGGCTTCACTGAGAAAGCTTGAAGACCTGAAGGAGACAGCTCGTGGAGAGGTATCGAAGCGGTCATAACGAGGCGGTCTTGAAAACCGTTTGTCCGAAAGGGCGCATGGGTTCGAATCCCATCCTCTCCGTTTTTCAATATCCCTCTTAATTGAATAAATATTTAGATTTAGCACATGTGGAGAAGTACCCAAGATGGCTGAAGGGACACCCCTGGAAAGGGTGCAGGTCGTTAATAGCGGCGCGAGGGTTCAAATCCCTCCTTCTCCGTTTGAAATGTTCAAACATTTCAAAAAATTAAAAAAGTTGTTGACAAACAATCAACACGGTGGTAAGATATCAGAGTTGCTTGACAAGAGCAACGATGAAGAAAACCAAAGCACCTTGACAAATAAACAGTAATGCAACCCTGAAACATTCCAAAAAGAAT
>CAKRTZ010000038.1 GCA_934402515.1 uncultured Lachnospiraceae bacterium | reverse complement strand
GTACAAATCAGTCGTTTTTCACTGTATTTTGGAGAGAAAACCATAAAAAATATGAGGTAAAATGATATTAAAGTATCAAAAAGAAGGACAACTAAAGGAATTCATAAAGGAATGTTCCGACAGGGCAGAAAGCCCCTATCGGTTCCTGCTTAATTTTTTTTTCGAAGAAGAAGGGAAAGGTACTGCTGACCTTCTTCCTGTGGACCTGTCAGAGATCTCCCTGTTGGGTGATCCCCCTGGCCACAGCAAATATTCTGGATGCTTTAAGCGGAGCGGAACAAAATGTAACGGCGGTTATTATCAAAAGTTGGGGTGCTGTTTTTATGATTTAAAGTATTTTTCTTAATTTTTAGACAACAATAAAAATTGTGCATTTACGCTTGCTTTTTTTTTCTGATACACTTACATTATTGAATGAATTGATAATACAACGGTTGAATTTTCCGTACATCTATATTCGACCGTAAATACCAAGGTGTATAGAGAGGGATAAAGGATGAGAGTAAAGAAACTTATGATGGTGACAGCATTGACGGCATCTTTAGTGATGTCAACCATGACTGTTTCCGCAGCACCCCAGGACACCCAGACACAGAGCGAGGTGGAGTACACCACAAAAGCATCGGAGAGCGAACTGGCGGCGATTAAGAAACTCTTTAACGCGAAGGAATACGCAGCCATGTACCCTGATGTTGCCGTTGTATACGGGGACAATGAGGAGGCACTTTGTAAACTTTGGTTTGGCAGAAGGAAGGGCATTGCGCAAGGATTTCAATGTCTTTGCTTACCGCTCTGCTTACAAGGATTTGCAGGATGTATTTGGAACGGATCTGGCTGCCTACTATGCCCATTATGCCAGCAATGGCATGGAGGAGGGAAGACCCCTCACCACAATCGAAAAGGTAACCAAGGCAGGAATTGCAGTAACCGGTTTGCAGGGACAGATTCTGGCAGAGCCTGTACCCGCAGTACAGACCACCACTGCTGTATCTGCTGCATCAAGCAGTGTATCGGCATCTGGCAGCAGTGAGGCGTCTGCGCCGTCCGAAAATCCTGAACCAGGACAGAACCCGTCTAACCCGGAAGAATGTACACATGAAGTTGAATACAAATCAGACGACACAGGACATCAACAGGTTTGTAAGAAGTGCGGTAAGGAATTGACCGGCATAGAGTCTCATACTTGGAAGTATGTAAAGGTTTCGGGAGAAGATGCTCATACATCTGTATGTACTCTTTGCGGTTATCAAGGTCAAAAGACTGCTTGTACAAGTACGAGCGTGGCAAAAACTTCATACACTCAGCATTGGTGGGTTTGTGATGAATGTGGTAAGGTCTTTGATGAAGAGAATCATAGCTGGTCTGACGGAATATGCGAGATATGTCGCTATCAATGTCCGCATGATGACATTGGTAGAAAACAAGTAAATGAATACACGGACTACCATATATGGTATTGCAAGAGATGTAAACTGGAAAAGCAGGAAGCCCACGACTGTAAGGATTGGGGTGATGGTATTCTTGTGTGTAGCTGCGGGTATAGGAAAACCGCAAACGAATAGTATGATAAAAGAAAAAGCCCTTCCATTTTGTGAAGGGTTATAAGGAAGTATCTTAGAAAAATGGTGTAATTCCCATAACAGGGATTATACCATTTTTTTGTGCGACCCAAAATCTTGAAAACATGTAGAATCAGCAAAATAAAATTCTTGAAAACGTGTGAAATCGTCAAAATAAAAACCTTGAAAACGTGTAAAAACCAGGTTGATAAAATCTTGAACGTGTGGGAAAGAGCTTCATTGCTGAAAAATTTGCAAAGGCAGAGTACAGAAGTTATATTCTGGTAGATTTCAACCGTGCATCTGAGGAAATCACAGAGTTGTTTCTTCATTATCTGAATGACCTGGACACGTTTTTTCTCTATCTTTCCAACTTTTATAACGTGAAATTATATCCTCGTGAATCACTGATTATTTTTGATGAAGTACAGTTGTTTCCAAGAGCCAGGGCAGCACTGAAATATCTGGTGGCAGATGGGCGGTATGACTATGTGGAAACCGGTTCGCTGATGTCCATCAAAAAAAATGTGAAGGACATTGTCATTCCCTCGGAAGAGCATCATGTACAAATGGTTCCGCTGGATTTTGAAGAATTTCTCTGGGCGATGGGAAATGACCTGCTGATGGATTTGATTCGTAAGTGTTTTACGGAAAGAAAACCATTGGGGCAGGCGCTTCACAGAAAGGCGATGGACTATTTCAGACAGTATCTGATTGTGGGAGGGATGCCGCAGGCAGTCAACGCTTATGTGGAAACCAGAGATTTTGAACGGGTTGACCGGGTAAAAAGAGATATTTTGGAACTCTACCGTTCTGATATCGTGAAACATGCAGACGGATATGAGATGCGGGTGGAACAGATATTTGACGATATTCCCGCACAGCTCCAGAAACATGAAAAGAAATTCAAATTATCTTCGCTGAAAAAAGACGCAAGGCTCAGAGATTATGAAGATGCCATCTTTTGGCTTTCGGACGATATGATTGCGAACATCTGTTACAATTCTACAGAGCCAAGCATTGGACTGAAACTCAATATGAGCCGGATAACATTAAAATGCTACATGGCAGATACCGGACTTTTAATCAGCCATGCCTTTGATGAAAATGGAATTGTCAGTGAGGAAATATATAAGAAACTACTATTTGATAAACTGGAAGTAAATAAAGGAATGATTGTGGAGAATATCGTTGCACAGATGTTAGTGGCTGGTGGACATAAACTATATTTTTATTCCAATCCATCCAGAAACGATGCGCAACTCGCCGAGAAGTAGTTTATGCTACGCATACCGCTCGCGCGTGCAAAGAGTCGGCAAGCGACTCTTTGTCTTTTCAGATTTACATAATTTTGCAAAAAACCTATAAGCAAAGGGAAAGTTATATTCTATAGGTACTTTATTCGAAGTTTTTTGGAACTTCGCCCTATAAGATTAGTGGGAAATGATTTTTATAGGTCAAAATTTCATGAAAAACCAGGTTTTTTATCTTATAAGCACGTTAAATGACCTATAAAGGATGGTGTATGACTACTCTTATAGGTCAGACATTCATTTAAAGAGGATGAAGGAACCTATAAGACTAGTTATAATTTTACACTTATAGGTCAGCCATCGACTCATAGAATGGAAAGAAACCTATAAAAACCACTATAACTTTATCTATATAGGTCATATATCTATTTGCAAAGATGCGAATAGGTTTCACAGCAACGCAAATTTCCCCCGATAGCCGTTGCTGATTCCCCATTTTTATGGTAGTATGGAGAAAGCGAAACGGAGGTTTACTCATTATGGAGAGCTACAAGAGCGAGTTTGTTGAATTTATGGTGGACTGTAATGTCCTGAAATTTGGAGATTTTACATTGAAGAGCGGACGCAAGTCCCCCTTCTTTATGAATGCGGGTTCCTATGTGACCGGCAGCCAGTTAATGAAGCTGGGCGAATATTACGCAAGAGCCATTCACGAAACCTATGGAGATGATTTTGATGTTCTCTTTGGACCTGCTTATAAGGGAATTCCCATCAGCGTAGTGACCGCAGTGGCATACAGCAAGCTGTATGGCAAAGAGGTTCGTTACTGCTCTGACAGAAAAGAGGAAAAAGACCACGGTGCAGATAAGGGCAGCTTTTTGGGCAGTCCCCTGCAGGACGGCGACAGAGTCATTATGATTGAGGATGTGACCACCTCCGGTAAATCCATGGAAGAGACCGTACCCAAGGTACGGGGCGCAGCCAATGTGGAAATCGTAGGACTGATGGTTTCCTTAAACCGCATGGAGCGCGGCATCCAGTCTGAAAAGAGCGCCTTGGACGAAATCAAGGAGCGCTACGGCTTCCCTACCGCAGCCATTGTATCTATGGCAGATGTGATCGAACACTTGTATAATAAGCCATATAATGGTAAAGTTTATATTGACGATACCTTAAAGGCAGCGATTGATGCTTATTACAAAGAGTACGGCGCAAAGTAAAGGGAGGTTTTGAAGGATGGAAGAAAAGACATATCGTACCATGCGTGGAACCGGAGTAACCAATATTATTTTAGGAATTGTAGCTATTGCCGTGGGAGTAGGCAGCGGAGTGCTTCTTATTATCAGTGGATCCAAGCTGCTGGCTGGCAAGTCAAAGATTATGTTTTAAAGTTCAATCAGGAGAAGAAACAGAAGGGATGTCGCAAGGCATCCTTGTTTCGATTGTAGGCATCGTATGTTTGGTAAGAGACGATATATATTTACAAAGAAAAAACATCCGCAGAAAGCAATCGCCTCCACGATCCTGGGAACGATTTCACTGGTGTCCTATGTACTGGTGATTTACCTGTCTTTCCGGAGAGGCGGACAGGCAGCGGAATCCTATGGAGCGACAGGGTTATTGATTACATTGTTTGCTTTTGCGGGATTGATTTTAGGAATCTGGTCCAGAACGGAAAAGGATATGTTTTACTTTTTTTCCTGGGTTGGCATAATTTTTAATGCACTGGCACTGTGCGGAATCAGCCTGCTATTGTATGCCCCTGGCATGTCATTTTTTATAGATTAAGGAAAGTTTTTGTTTGGAGGAACTTATGGAATTGAATTATGATCCGGAAGAAATGAAGGAGCGTTATGATTTAGCAATGGAAAGAGTGTTGGAAATCCCGGATGAGCATATCCTGGAAGAAAAATTCCAGCAATATTTTAAAAAGATGGCAACATTTCTGTGCCTGATGGATGAAACTTATCGGTTTGTCAAAAGCGGTCAGCTGAAGCAGGCGTCATTGGAAGAATTGCAGGAACGCAACCGACAATTGTATGAGGATATTTTACCGGAAAATTACGGAATAAGCTATGCCAATCCCACCTATGCAGAAGAAATTCTGGGCAAGGAGCATGGAAATCTGCTCTGCTTTTTGTACACAGAACTGCGGGCATTGATTGGTTATGTCTATGAGGATAAAATTTTTGATTGCGTGATCCGTATGGAACTGTTTTTGGAAATTTACGGCATGTTTACCTGTGAAAAGGAAGAAACCGGACTTCTCCCGGCAGGAGAGGCACTGCGCCGTACTATTTACTGGTTTTTCAGTGACTATTCCGAGGATGCGGCCACAGGGATGGTGACAGCCCAGGTTGACCCGGACAGGGACTTTGCAGTGCGGCTCATTATGGACAGCGACTTAAACGATGTGCGCTATCTGTATTACTTCGGAGAATATATCACCGAGAGCGAACTGCGGACGGCGAGACATCTGGCAGAACTGCCCCAGGAGCAGATTGATCTGATGGCAGGCACTTACGCGGAAGGGTATCGCAAGGGCTTTGAACTGGCAGGCAAGCCTTTATATAAGAAGAAAACCGTAGGCATCCATTATCCCTTAGGCTTTGAGCGGATGATGAAGAAAGCCTTTGAAGATTTTGAAAAGATGGGCTTAAAGCCCGCGCTGGCGCGGAACGCAGTGAGTGCCTTTGAAGGTCGTTCCGTAAATAAACGGGGCTTTTTCGGGGCAAATCCCAACAAACAGTTCGATTACGACCACAAAGAGGACAAGGCATTATTTTTTGATGCGAAATACTGCAACCGCCGCCTGGAAGTACTCCGCAGCGCTTACGAGGAGCGGAAACAGCTGGCTGCCGAGTATGCAGGCCCTGCGGTAGTGGAGATTTTTGGTGAGACGCCTTTTGCCCCTGCAAAATGTGAGGCAGCGTACAAATTAAACGAGGAACAGCAGAAGTTACAGGTAAAATTTTCCTCCGATGCCAGCCGCCTCACCAACGAGTACATCAACCAGGAGGAGCGGAGCTTTACCATTATCGCCTTCCCCACGCCGGAAATCGGGGACAAATACGAGGAAATTTTTGACGAAATTGTAAAAATCAATACGTTGGACTATGAATTATACAGCCGGATTCAGGCATCGCTCATTGATTTGCTGGACAAGGCAGACTATGTGCGCATCAAGGGAATGAACGGCAACCGCACGGATTTAAAAGTCAATCTGTGGAAACTGCAGAATCCTGCAGAGGAAACGATTTTTGAAAACTGTGTGGCAGATGTGAATATCCCAGTAGGAGAGGTGTTTACCTCCCCGAAACTCACCGGCACCAACGGCGTTCTTCATGTGACCCATGTATTCCTAAATGAATTGGAGTACAAGGATTTAAGCATTACCTTCCAGGATGGCATGATTGCAGATTATGACTGTGCCAACTTTGAAACTACGGAGGAAAACAAACAGTATATCAAGGAGAACGTACTGTTCCACCACGATACCCTGCCCATGGGCGAGTTCGCCATCGGAACCAACACCACTGCCTATATGGTGGCACGGAAATACGGAATCGGCGCCAAGATGCCCATCCTTATTGCAGAGAAAACCGGACCTCACTTTGCCGTAGGAGACACCTGCTACTCCCATGAGGAGGATATGGTGACCTGCAATCCTGATGGCAAAAAGATTGTAGCCCGTGATAATGAAGTAACCGCCCGTTACCGGAAGGAAGACCCTGCCAAGGCATACTTTAATTGTCACACGGATATTACGATTCCCTACGATGAACTGGGGGAACTGACGGCAGTTTCCGCCACCGGCGAGGAATACCCCGTTATCAAAGAGGGACGTTTCGTGGCAGCAGGGGCAGAAGAATTGAATAAACCGCTGGACGATGAGGCGTAGAATTGTTACTGGAATCAGGTACGAGTGAACAGCAGCCTAAATCTTACGATTTTCTTAAAGAAGAAATCCTTGCGTGGAAGAAAAAAGTTTAGTACACTAAATTTGGTGTGTGGTCATGGAAATGACCACAAGAATGAGGGAAAGGAAGTACACTATGGCACAGGTTGGAATTGTAATGGGCAGTGATTCAGACTTGCCGGTTATGAGTAAAGCAGCAGAAATGCTGGAAGAACTGGGCATTTCTTATGAGATGCGTATTATTTCCGCTCACAGAGAGCCGGAACTTTTAGTGGATTGGGCGGGAACTGCCCGGGAAAGAGGCATGAAGGTTATGATAGCCGGAGCGGGAATGGCAGCAGCCCTGCCCGGTATGTGCGCGGCGTTATTTCCCCTGCCGGTCATCGGCGTACCCCTTTCCGGCAAAAAGCTGGATGGCATGGATGCAGTGTTCTCCATTATGCAGATGCCTCCCGGAGTGCCGGTAGCCACGGTAGCGATTGACGGCGCAAAAAATGCGGCAATTCTGGCAGCCAGAATTCTTGCGGCATCGGATTCGGAAATGCTGCAGAAACTGGTGGAGTACACCGCTGCACAGAAGAAACAGGTTATCGCCAAGGATGCCCGGTTACAGGAAGTGGGCTATAAAAATTATAAATAACGTATGAAGGAGAAAGAGGATAAACATGGATTACAAAAACGCAGGTGTGGATATCGAGGCTGGATACGAATCCGTAGAACTGATGAAAAAATTTGTCAAGGGAACCATGAGACCTGAGGTACTTGGTGGACTGGGCGGCTTTTCCGGAGCCTTTTCTCTGGAAAACATCAAGAAGATGGAAAACCCCGTATTACTGTCAGGAACAGATGGTGTGGGAACCAAAATCAAACTTGCTTTTTTACTGGACAAGCATGACACGATTGGAATTGACTGCGTGGCAATGTGCGTGAACGATGTGGCATGTGCAGGCGGTGAACCTTTGTTTTTCCTGGACTATATCGCATGTGGTAAGAACTATCCCGAAAAGATTGCAACTATCGTAAAGGGTGTGGCAGAGGGCTGTAAGCAGTCCGGCGCAGCCTTAATCGGTGGCGAGACCGCAGAACATCCCGGACTGATGCCGGAGGACGAGTACGACTTAGCCGGCTTTGCAGTGGGTGTTGTGGACGAGAAGGATTTAATCACAGGTGCAGATTTAAAAGACGGCGATGTACTCATTGGTATGGCAAGCACCGGCGTACATAGCAATGGTTTCTCCCTGGTTCGCAAGGTATTTGAGATGACCAAAGAGAGTCTGGAAACCTATTACGATGAGCTGGGAACCACCCTGGGTGAGGCTTTGCTTGCACCCACCCGTATTTATGTGAAAGCACTGAAATCCATCAAGGACAGCGGCGTGCGTGTGAAAGCCTGCAGCCATATCACCGGTGGTGGATTTTATGAAAATATTCCCCGTATGCTCCCCGACGGAATCAAGGCATGCGTGGAGAAAGACAGTTATCCCATTCCTCCCATCTTTACCCTGATGCAGAAAAAAGGTGGCATTGAGGAAAAAATGATGTACAACACCTACAACATGGGACTTGGCATGATCCTGGCAGTAGACCCTGCGGATGTGGACAAGACCATGGAGGCCATCAAGGCAGCAGGAGATACCCCTTATGTGGTAGGTAAATGCGTAGCCGGCGAGAAGGGTGTAGAATTATGCTAAAGACGGTGGTATGTGTATCCGGCGGTGGCACGAACCTTCAGGCAATTCTGGATGCCATTGATAATGGGAAGATTACCAACACCCAGATTCTGGCGGTCATCAGCAACAATGCAGGAGCCTATGCCCTGGAGCGTGCCAGAAACAAAGGCATTGATGCCATCTGCATGTCTCCCAAAAGCTATCCCGACAGGGCTGCTTTTAACGAGGATTTTACCCGGAAGATGAAAGAGTTAAATCCCGATCTGATTGTGCTGGCAGGATTTCTGGTGGCAATCCCGGAGGCGATGGTGGAGGCGTTTCCCCACCGCATTATCAACATCCACCCCTCTTTGATTCCTTCCTTCTGCGGCGTGGGCTGTTATGGTCTCCATGTCCATGAGAAGGCACTTGCCCGTGGAGTAAAGGTCAGCGGGGCAACCGTTCATTTCGTAGATTGTGGAATTGACACCGGGGAGATTATTGCCCAGAAACCGGTGATGGTAGAACCGGGAGATACCCCGGAGGTATTACAGAAACGTATTATGGAACAGGCAGAATGGGTGATTCTGCCCCAGGCGATTGATGATATAGCAAATGAAAGGATTCAACTATGAAGGTACTGATTGTAGGCAGCGGCGGCAGAGAGCATGCCATCGCCACCAGCATGAAAAAAAGTAAACGCGTGGATAAGTTGTACTGCGTACCCGGCAATGCAGGAATTGCCCAGATTGCAGAGTGTGATTCTTCCATCGGTGTCATGGAATTCGACAAGATTATTGCCTATGCCAAAGAAAAGGCAGTGGATTTGGTTTTTGTAGCACCGGATGATCCCTTAGTAGGCGGCCTGGTGGATGCCCTCACCGAGGCAGGCATCCGTGCCTTTGGCCCCAATAAAAAAGCGGCGATTCTGGAGGGAAGTAAAGCTTTCTCCAAGGACTTGATGAAAAAATACAACATTCCCACCGCAGGCTATGAGACCTTTGACGACCCGGAAAAAGCCCTGGCTTATCTGGAGACTGCAGAGATGCCCATCGTCTTAAAGGCAGATGGTCTGGCACTGGGCAAGGGCGTTCTGATTTGCAACACCTTAGAGGAGGCAAAAGCAGGCGTCAAGGAGATTATGCAGGATAAGCATTTCGGCTCCGCAGGAAACCGGATGGTGGTGGAGGAATTCATGACCGGACGGGAGGTTTCCGTGCTTTCCTTCGTGGATGGAAAGACCATCCGCATTATGTCTTCCGCCCAGGATCATAAGCGTGCCAAGGACGGTGACCAGGGACTCAATACCGGCGGAATGGGCAATTTTTCTCCCAGCCCCTTCTATACCAAAGAGGTGGACGAGTTCTGCCAGAAATATATTTACCAGGCAACCGTGGATGCCATGGCAGCGGAAGGACGTCCCTTCAAGGGCGTAATCTTCTTCGGCCTGATGCTTACCCCCAAGGGGCCCAGGGTGTTAGAGTACAACGCACGTTTCGGCGACCCGGAGGCACAGGTGGTACTGCCCCGCATGAAAAACGACATCATGGATGTGGTGGATGCCTGTATCGATGGCACTTTAGACCAGGTAGATTTGCAGTTTGAGGACAATGCAGCAGTCTGCGTGGTACTTGCCTCAGATGGTTATCCCGTTTCCTATGAAAAGGGCTTTGTGATTTCGGGTCTGGAGAACTTCGAGGGGAAAGAGGACTATTACTGTTTCCATGCGGGAACGAAACAGACGGAGAAGGGCATTGTCACCAACGGTGGACGTGTTCTGGGCATTACCGCAACCGGAAAAGATTTAAAAGAGGCCCGCGCCAAGGCATATGAGGCCACGGAATGGGTACAGTTTGAAAATAAATATATGCGTCATGATATCGGAAAAGCGATTGATGAGGCATAAAGAGTAACACAGGAGGAAACTTCTCATGAGAAAATTATGGATAAAAACGGTAGTGTCTTTGGCACTGGCAGCAGTGCTGTTTGTGGGAACACCGGGGCTGACTGTATGTGCGGAGGGAACGGCGACCGTCGTTGCCAATAGCGCCAACGTACGTCAGAATGCGGATTCCACCAGTACGGTAGTGGGTTCTGTAAAGAAGGATCAGGTATTGAATATCCAGTCTGAAGCCACTGATGGCTCCGGAATGGTATGGTATCAGGTGACGGTAGACGGAGCCACCGGATATATCCGTTCGGATCTGGTGAAAACAGATAGCGGTTCTGCTGCAACCGCCACAGATACAAACACAAGTACAAACACGGAGGTGACATCCACTACAGATGTAACGGCGATGCCTGCGCAGGGTGCAACGGTTACCACCAATGATGTGCGGGTGCGTTCCAGTGCCAGCACATCCGGCAGCGTAGTGACCACCGTGGCAAATGGAACAGCAGTGACAGTCAATGGACAGGCAACGGACTCTTCCGGTAAAGTATGGTATCAGGTAAGCTTTATTTCCAATGGCTCTGAAGTGACCGGATTTATCCGTTATGATTTCATAGAATTAGGTGAGGTTATTGTCACGGAAGAGGAAACTTCCGAGGAGGCACCTGAGGAAGAGTCTGAAACAGAGCAGGCAGATGTCCCTACACCGGATGTGGACTATGCCCTGGAGTATACCACCAATCCCGATGGAGAGTACGAGTGGTATTTAAATGATTATACCAACAGCCGCAGACAGAAATTGAACGACCTGTTATCTGCCCAGGAGCAGGGCAATGCAGGAATGGATATCCTGGAAGCAACCATTGCAAAACAGAAAACCATTCTCATTGTATTAGCAGTTGTTGTCATTCTTCTTGCAATCCTTTCCACCGTTCTCGGCTTTAAGCTGCACGAAGGATCGTATAGCTACGAAGAGGACGACGATGAGGAGGACGATGACGAGGACGAGCCGCAGCGTTTCACCTTCAAAAAGCGTAAGTTTCTAAGAGCAGACGACGATGATGAAGAAGAGGACGACGAGGAAGATGAGGATGAGGATGAGGACGACGACGAGGAAGAAGAACGACGCCCTGTCCGCAGACCCAGACAGCAGCCTGCAAGACCGAAACAGCAGCCTGTAAGACAGCAGCCTGCCAGGGCAAAACAGCCTGTAAAACGTGCTCCCGAAGTCAGCTATGACCCAGAGGAGGAAGTGCCCGGCAAGAAGGTTGCCAACCAGGAGGCAGCACCCCGCAAGTCCAGAAACTTCTTAATGGATGATGACGAGTTTGAGTTTGAATTCTTAAATCTGAATGATAAAAAATAAAGGCACAACGGCCTTTTCTTGACAGATAATTACCCGTGTTATAATATCAATATAACACGGGTGATTTGTCAATTCATGAGAAATTTGTTTCTGTGAATTGATGAAATAGGCGAAAGGAGGATTCCACACGATGATCATTGAAATGGATTTTAACAGTGAAGAGGCGTTATATTTGCAGCTGTGCAATCAGATCATACAGGGAATCGCCATGGATCATTTTCATGAAGGAGATTCCTTACCTTCCGTGCGCCAGCTGGCAGACACCATCGGTATCAATATGCATACCGTAAATAAAGCCTATACGGTGTTGAAACAGGAAGGGTTTGTAAAGGTGGACAGACGCCGTGGAGCCGTTGTGGCGGTAGATATTAATAAAGTGCGTGCCCTGGAGGAAATGGAGAAGGAGCTGAAAGTCGTGTTGGCGAAGGCAAGCTGTAAGAATATTTCCCGGGAAGAAGTGCATGCTCTTATTGATGAAATTTATGGGAATTATGGAGGAATCGATTAATGCAGCCCAGGTTTACGGAAAAAGCCGGGAATGCGCTGACGCTGGCAGAAAAGGCCGCACGCAGAATGCATAACGGATATATAGGAACGGAACATATTCTTTTTGGTCTGTTACAGGAGGGGAGCGGCGTTGCCGCAAAAGTGCTGGTAAATAACGGCGTGACTGCTGAACAGATCGAGAGTATGATTGAAGAACTGCTGTCGCCGGAACAACCGGTGATGGTCAAAGACCGGGATAAATATTCACCCCGTGCCGTTAAGGTCATAGAGGAGGCATACAGTCAGGCACAGCGCTTCCATCAGGAACAGACCGGTACGGAGCATCTTTTACTTGCACTGATCAAAGAGGGAGAAAATGTAGCGGTTCGTCTGCTCAATACCCTGGGGATTCCGGTGCAGAAAGTCTATGCGGATGTGTTAAGTGCCATAGGGGAAGATCCCAATTTATACAAGGAAGACCTGTCCCGTAAGGCGGCCAGGCGGAAAAAAGGAGGTTCTGTGTTAGAACAGTACAGCCGTGATCTTACCGCTCAGGCACGGGATGGCAAACTGGATCCGGTCATCGGACGTGATGCGGAAATTCAGCGGGTTATCCAGATTTTAAGCAGAAGAACTAAGAACAATCCCTGTCTGGTGGGAGAACCCGGTGTGGGCAAAACTGCTGTGGTGGAGGGGTTAGCCCTGAGAATCGTAGCAGGAGATGTGCCGGCTACAGTGCAGAATAAAAGGCTTTTGACCCTGGATTTATCCGGGATGGTTGCAGGAAGTAAATATCGCGGAGAATTTGAGGAACGAATCAAGAAGGTCATCGGCGAGGTCATTGAAGATGGAAATATCATTCTCTTTCTGGATGAGGTGCATACCATCATCGGTGCCGGTGGCGCGGAAGGTGCGATTGACGCCTCCAATATTTTGAAACCATCTCTGGCGCGGGGAGAAATCCAGTTAATCGGAGCAACCACCATTGCCGAGTATCGGAAATATATTGAGAAGGATGCGGCTTTAGAGCGCCGTTTCCAACCGGTTACCGTGGAAGAACCTACGGTGGAGGAAAGCATCGGGATCTTAAAGGGAGTGGCAGGAAGGTACGAGGATCATCACCGTGTGAAGATCACGGAGGATGCTATTGAAGCTGCAGTTCGTCTTTCCAACCGCTATATCAATGATAGAAATCTTCCGGATAAAGCCATCGATCTGATTGATGAGGCAGCATCTGCAGTGCGTCTGCGTACCATGAAAACTCCGGAGAAGCTTAACGGGATGGCAGTGCAGATTCATGAGATAGACTTACAGATGGAGGATGCCCTCAAATCGGAAGCATTTACCCGGGCCAGTGAACTGAAGCAGGAACAGGACAGACTGATTCAGAAATATAACCGGATGGAAGAGAAAATCCGTAAGGATAACGAGGAAAAGCGTTATGAGGTGACCGAGGCCGATATTGCGGAGGTTGTTGCCATGTGGACGAAAATTCCGGTGAAAAAGATTGCAGAGAAGGAAAGTGAACGTCTCCTAAAAATGGAATCTATTCTGCATAAACGGGTCATCGGTCAGGAAGAGGCTGTGAAAGCCGTGGCAAAGGCAATGCGCCGTGGGCGTGTAGGATTACAGGATCCCAACAGACCCATCGCCTCCTTCCTGTTTTTAGGTCCCACCGGTGTGGGTAAGACAGAGCTTTCCAAAGCTTTGGCGGAAGCAATGTTTGGTTCGGAAAATGCCCTGATCCGTGTGGACATGTCAGAATACATGGAGGGACATTCGGTGTCCAAGATGATCGGTTCTCCTCCGGGATATGTGGGTTTCGAGGAGGGAGGACAGCTTTCTGAGAAAATTCGTCGGAATCCTTATTCTGTAGTACTTTTTGACGAGATTGAGAAGGCGCACCCGGATGTCTTTAATGTTCTGTTGCAGGTGCTGGATGACGGGCATATCACAGATTCCAAAGGACGAAAGGTCAGCTTTAAGAACACGATTCTGATCATGACTTCCAATGCGGGAGCAAACCGCATTATCGAGCCCAAAAACCTGGGCTTTAATGCGAAACCCTCGGAAAAGCAGGACTATGAGAAGATGAAGAGTGGGGTCATGGAAGAAGTGAAACGCATCTTCAAACCGGAATTTATCAACCGAATTGATGAAATCATGGTATTCCATCCTTTGAATAAGGAAAACATGAAGGAGATTGTCACGCTGTTGGCGAAACACCTCAGCACCCGCTGTGAGGCACAAATGCAGATTAAGCTGACACTGTCACCCCAATGCAAGGATTACATCGTAGAAAAATACGCAGATTATAAGATGGGGGCAAGACCGCTGAAACGTGCGATCCAGAACACCATTGAAGACAAACTGGCAGAGGAAATCCTCAGTGGCAATATCAAACCCGGGGATAAAGTTGTGGCAGGGGTCAAGAATAAAGAAATTACCTTTACGGTGAAACAACCAGAAGCAAAATAAAGCAAACAAAACAGTATAAAGTAAAACAGGTATACACAGGAGGAAGAAAAAATGGCAGCACAATTACTTTGCACAGAACAGGATGGAACTTTAAGCTTTGGAAATCACAAGCTGGAGCAGAAAGCAAAACAGGATGATTTCGATCATGGCGGAGACATCTACAAGGTAAAAACCTATGCTACCATGACGAAACTGGAGAAAAACGGCTTATTCGCATACGAATCAGTGCCGGGAACCACAGTTTCTCATTTTAAGGAGACTGAAAAAGGAGTGGAATTTAACGTAACCGGAGATGCGGACGCAGAAATTACTCTGGGCTTAAAAGAGGATACCGAGTATGAAGTTTTCATAAATGGAAACAGTATTGGTAAAATGACCACAAATCTGGGTGGCAAACTGTCTTTAAGCGTAGAACTTGCAGAGGCAGATGTGGTATCGGTTAAGGTAAACGAATAATTTATGGCAAATGCGAAAAAGACAACGGTATTCTTCTGCCAGGAATGCGGCTACGAGTCCTCCAAATGGATGGGACAGTGTCCCGGCTGTAAAAGCTGGAACAGCTTTGTGGAAGAACCCATTGCAAAAATTCATCCACAGGTGAGCCGTGGGATTGGCGGCATCGCAAACGGAAAAGCGGCCAAACCTCTTACCATGAAGGAAATCGATCTGCGGGAAGAAGACAAAATGCTCACGGGTATCAGCGAACTGGACAGAGTGCTGGGGGGAGGAATCGTCCCCGGTTCGCTGGTTCTGGTGGGCGGCGACCCCGGAATTGGCAAGTCCACCCTGCTGTTACAAGTGTGCCATCAGCTTTCCGATGCGGGGACGAAGGTGTTGTATATTTCCGGCGAGGAATCCCAGAAACAGATTAAAATGCGGGCAGAGCGAATCGGGGAGTTTACAGACAATCTGAAAGTGCTGTGCGAGACGAATCTGGATCTGATCCGGGAGACCATAGAGCGGGAAGAACCCTCTGTAGTAGTGATTGACTCCATACAGACCATGTACCGGGAGACGGTGACGGCGGCACCGGGAAGTGTGTCCCAGGTAAGAGAGGCAACCGGACTTTTGCTGCAGCTGGCCAAAGGACTGGGTGTGGCAATTTTTATCGTAGGCCATGTGACCAAGGATGGCACCGTGGCAGGACCCCGTGTGCTGGAGCACATGGTGGATACCGTACTTTATTTTGAGGGAGACAGACATGCCTCTTACCGACTGTTGCGGGGCGTGAAAAACCGCTTTGGTGCAACGGATGAAGTTGGTGTTTTTGAAATGACAGAACAGGGACTTACCCAGGTAAGCAACCCTTCTGAATATATGCTAAATGGGCGCCCGGAAGGGGCGGCAGGTTCCATTGTGTCCTGCTCCATGGAAGGGACAAGACCCATTCTTCTGGAAATCCAGGCGTTGGTGTGTCACAGTAACTTCGGAATTCCCCGGAGACAGGCGGCGGGAACAGACTTTAACCGTCTGAATCTGCTGATGGCAGTATTGGAAAAGCGTGTGGGATTACAGATGTCGGACTGTGACGCCTATGTAAATCTGGCGGGCGGCATGAAAATTACAGAACCGGCAATGGATTTGGGCATTGCCCTGGCAGTGGTGTCCAGCTTTAAAAACCGTGCCATTGATGAGCACACCCTTTGCTTTGGCGAGGTAGGCTTAAGTGGCGAGGTGCGTGCAGTGAACATGGTGGAGGGCAGAGTAAAAGAGGCGAAAAAGCTGGGCTTTACCACCTGTATTTTGCCGGCAGCCAACCTGGAGGCAGCGAAAAAGGTTGAGGGAATCCGACTGGTGGGTGTGAAATCTGTCCAGGACGCCATTGACCTGATTTAAAAAAGTAGAATTGAGGAACCAATCATGTTGGAATTAAGGGACATCTGCTTTGAAGTAGATGGGGAAAAAGAGATTCTGAAAAATATCAATCTGGAAATCAATGAACGTTTTGTGGCACTCACCGGGCCAAACGGCGGTGGAAAATCCACTCTGGCGAAAATCATTTCCGGTATTCTGGTACCCACTTCCGGGAAAATTTATCTGGACGGGGAGGATATCACCGAGGCTACGGTGACAGAGCGTGCCAGAAAAGGCATCAGCTATGCCTTCCAAAAACCCGTTACTTTTAAAGGCCTGACGGTAAAGGATTTACTCAGTCTGGCATCAGGAAAACAGGCATCCATCAGTGAAATCTGCGATATTTTATCAGAGGTTGGTTTGTGTGCCAGAGATTATGTAAACCGTGAACTGAATGATTCCCTGTCCGGTGGAGAGTTAAAGCGTATTGAGATTGCCATGGTCATGGCAAGAGGTACCAAGCTTTCCATTTTTGATGAGCCGGAGGCAGGCATTGATCTGTGGAGTTTCCAGAATCTGATTCAGGTTTTTGAGAAGATGTACAAGCAGATTAACGGAACTATTCTCATCATTTCCCATCAGGAACGAATTTTAAATATTGCCGACAAAATCATCGTCATTGCAGATGGACAGATTCAGAAACAGGGCACGAGGGAAGAAATTTTGCCGAAGCTGTTAAACGGACAGAGTACGTGCAGCGTGCTCACCGAGAAAATGTAGGAGGTAGGACAGGATGGATACCATTCAAAAGACGCTGTTAGAAGAAATTTCCGGTCTGCATGAAATGCCTGCCGGTGCCTACAATATTCGTGCAAACGGTAAACTGGACTCCCGGAATACCACGGAACATATTGATATTGTCACAAAGACGGACAAACCGGGAATTGACATCATCATCAAACCGGGCACGAAAAATGAGAGTGTCCATATTCCCGTGGTGCTGACCCAGACGGGACTGACGGATTTAGTCTATAACGATTTTTATATTGGCGAGGACTGCGATGTGACCATCGTGGCAGGATGCGGCATCCACAATGGCGGCGATCAGAAAAGCCAGCATGACGGAATTCACAGCTTTTATGTAGGGAAAAACGCAAAGCTGAAATATGTGGAGAAACACTACGGCGAGGGTGAAGGAACCGGAGAGCGGATTTTAAACCCGGAAACCATTGTGGAACTGGGCGAGGGTGCCTACATGGAAATGGAGACGGTTCAGATCCGCGGGGTGGATTCCACTGTGCGGAAGACCCGTGCCAAACTGGATAAGGATGCCACTCTGGTGATTCATGAGAAAATCATGACCCACGGCAGACAGTATGCCAAAACGGATTTTGCAGTGGAGATGGACGGCGAAGGTTCCAGCGTCAATCTGGTGTCCCGTTCCGTAGCCCGTGATGAATCCAAGCAGGAATTTGTCTCGGTGATCAACGGAAATAACCGCTGTGCCGGACATTCCGAGTGTGATGGCATCATCATGGAGCATGGCTGCGTGACAGCGATGCCTGCCCTGACTGCCAACCATCTGGATGCAAGCCTGATTCATGAGGCGGCAATCGGAAAAATTGCGGGTGAACAGTTAATCAAACTGATGACATTGGGACTGACAGAAAGCGAAGCCGAGGAACAGATTATCAACGGTTTCTTAAAATAAAGCAGAGGGACGCTATGGGGATTTTTCTGAAAAACTATGAACGTAAAAACTGGCAGCAGGTGCTGCCGCTTCATCTGGTCTGGCAGGAAAAAAATCAAACAGACAAGGACTTGTTTGTGCACTTTGTGCCGCCGCTTTATTCTCTCAAAAAAGGAATTCCGGCGGTGCTGGTGGTGGATGGAGAAAAACGGATTCCCCTGTCTGAGCCTCATGCGGTTCTGGTGACGGAGCTGTTCCGCGCACTGCCTTCCATGCCGGGAATCAAACACCGGGAGGAGGACGGAGCGGTATTTCTTTGTGCCAGTCAGTTAGAGGATGCTATTTTCCTGGCATCCGTGCGGAGCAGTAAGCTGTTACATACAAAACCGGAAACTTCAGGGGAGCAGTTGACTGCCATGTGCAGGACGGTAAAAGCGGTGGCTGACGGAGAGAAGGAGCCGAAGGAGACTTTGGACTATTTGTCCTACCTACCCTACTACCGGGCGCCTTACCGGGCTTATCTGCTCATGGACGAGAGCCTGTCCAACGGCACCTGGAAACGTATCATGGACAGACTGGCAGACGCCGGCGTGACAAAGCTGTTGATTGGCTGTGCCGGAGAGGAGGAAATTCCCAGAAAAGATGTGGAGGATTTGCTCCATTTTGAAAAAAATGTGGTATGCGTGACAGCAGACAGAGAGACACCGATTTCACCGCTCTATGATTTATTGGTGGACGAAAAGGGAAACGTGCTGCGTCAGAAGGATGCAAATCCTGTGGGCAATTTACTGGAACAGCCCTTTTACGAAATCTGGCAGGGTGCAGAACTTCTGGAAGAACGCATGCAGGCAGCACAATAAATTTACCGTCTTGCTAAGTAAGCAAGTGATTTGGGTGTGAACAGTAACCGGGAATGGGGGTAACTATGGCATTTATTAAGAAAAAAGAACTCCGTGCGATGGAAAAAAAGCAGGAAAAAATGGAAAAGGAACTGGAAAAGGCGAAAAGGAAAAGCTCCGGCGGCAGTATTTTTAACACCGGATATGTCATTGCGGCGGAGTGTATGTTTCTGCTGATGGGGGCATTATTGTTGTTTGTACCACAGCTCCAGATTATACATATCTGTTATGGACTCAGCGGAGTGCTGGTCTTTGTTGGAATCATCCAGATCGTTCACTATTTTCTGGCGGAAAGCTACCGGAATATGAATGAATATGGCTTTGCTGTCGGTGTGCTGGGCGTGATTCTGGGCATGTGTGCCCTGGTGCGGGTGCAGGCGATTGCCAATAGCTTTCTGCTGGTACTGGGAATTTTCCTGCTTTTGACTGCCATTATCAAACTCCAGTATGCCATGGATTTAAAGAGCATGAAAGATCCGGTGTGGGTGGTTGCCATTATTTTGGCGGCATTGTTGATTGCAGGCGCGGTATGCGTGATTATCAATCCCTTTAAAGATCCGGAATTACATAAATTAGTAACCTATTATCTCCTTTTAGTGGATGGAGTGATAGGAATTATCAGCAATATTTATCTCTTTATCCGCGTGAAACTTTACGCCCGTAAGGAACGGAAACAAAAGGAACAGGATGAAAACGCATCACAGATGCAGGAAGATGAGAAGCGGGAGGAAACTGTTCCGGAAACTCTGCCACAGGATGAGACGCCTGACCGGACGGAAGCTGTTACGGTCACAAAGACGGCAGCAGACAAGGATATTGTGCCGGCCTCAGAAAGTGAACCAACGGTTTATCAGGAAGAGAAACCTTCCGATGCGGCAAATGATGTGGAGGAATGGTTAAGTTCCATACCGGAAGCAGAACATACGGAGGAAGAATAATCGATGAAATCATTAGTGAATCCCCAGGATCCCTTTGGAATGAACTGGCTGGGTGAACATACCGAGTGGGGCACAGTGCGTGCAGTGGATGGCATTACGGTGTCCAAGGGCAGAAAGCTTGGCAACAATATCATCAAGGAGCAGTATGTGTTCCGTAATGATACCAATCGGGAAATCTTTTTACGGGAAGGAGATCTGGCAATCTATACCCCTTTCCGTGACAGTTATGAGGATGTGCAGACTTGTCTGGAGGAGCGTTGTCATACCCATGTGTGGTGTGGTGGGGAGGTAAGTTATGTCTGCGCCCTCCGCATGGGAGATGTGGAGCCCCATCTGGGTTTATGCCTGACTGCAGGAAGTCTCTGCTCTTACAGCTTTGAGCGGGAAGGAAAAAGAGATGCCTGCGACCGTGGTGACCTGTTGTTAAATGTGACGCCCAAGGTGTTAAAACCGGAGGAGAGCATTTGCATTGAGTGGGTGATTTTCTGGCATAAAGGAAAGCATGATTTTTACAAAAAGCTGGAGAACTTTACCAATTATGTGCGGGTGGAGGCAGATAAGTACGTGCTATATGAGGGAGAGACTCTGCACCTGCGTATCAAAGCCATGACTCCGGTCATGGAGAATGAAATTTATATTGAACGATTTTATAAACCCCATACTTCTGTTTGCGGGAGACATCCATGGGTGGATGAAGGCCCGGCAGTATTTACCATGATGAAAGGAATTGCCTGCATTGATCAGGAACTGAGTCATTGTGGGGAGTATGAATACAGGATCCGTGTGGGAGAGGTGAACACCCTGTGCAGAGTCTATGTCAGTCCCGCACTGGGAGAACTGACGGCGAAGCGGTGTGCTTTTATTGTGAACCATCAACAGTATCAGAAACAGGGCAGCCATTTAAATGGAGCCTATCTCATTTATGATAATGAGGAACAGCAGATTTTTTACCAGAACAGCAAGGAGTACAACGCCGGGCGGGAGCGTCTGGGAATGGGGATCCTGCTGGCAAGATATCTACAGGAGCATGTGAATGAAGAAGTGGCAGCCAGCCTGTCCGGGTATCTGCATTTCGTCACTCATGAACTGGTAAATACTTCCACGGGAGAAGTTTATGGGGATGCAGGCTGTGACAATACCCGGGACAGTGTGGAGACAGCCCCCTGGGCAGCCAGATTTTTTATGGAGATTTATCGCTTCTCCGGTAATAATGAATTTCTGAAAATGTCGATGCGCATCATGCACTGGTATTATGACCAGGGTGGAGCAGAGCACTATGCGGTGGCAGTTCCCATGTCGGAGCTGATTGAATGCTTGGAGAAGGCAGGCATGCGGCAGGACAGCCTGTATCTGCTGGGGCAGTTTAAGGAGCATGCTGACTGGCTCATGAAAAACGGCGTGAAATATGAGAGCGAGGAGCATTTCGACCAGAAGATGGCAGCAGCGGCGGCCAATGACCTGCTGGAGCTTTATGCGATTACCGGAGAAAAAAAGTGCCTGGAGGCTGCGGAAGACCAGTTGACCGTTCTGGAACTCTTTGGAGGCAGAGCACCGGACCACCGGCTGTATGAGACAGCTCTTCGCTATGGAGAGAACCGTCGTGTGGGAAAACGCCAGGTTTATGGGGATACGCTCCCTAATCCTTCCAGTGTATTGACTGGCATGGCCTATTTGAAATATGCAAGAATCCTGGAGCATGAGGCGGATCCGGAACTGGATTTGGTACAGAAACAGTTTAAACGGAAAGCCTATGCAGCACTGCGGAGTCCTTTATCCCTGTTTTTCGAGGACGGAAGTGCAAGCTGTGCCTATCTGTACCCCTATGCAGTAGATGGCAGACCGGAACAGTTTACCGACCCTTATGCCAACGACCAGGACTGGGTACTGTACTTTTTACAGATGTATGAGGAATCGTAAGAGTAATGTTACTGTTCACTCAGCAGAAAACACTTGCTTTTTTTCAGCGTAAGAAAGTGACTCAAGTATGAGCAGACTCTCTTAGCAGACCAAAACTTAAATGAGCCTGCGAATGTCACGTTTGCAGGTTTGCCGGCAAGCGTGACAATAGTCTGACAAATTTAAAAATATTATCGAATTGTTGTGCTTGCTTATCCAGAGAAAGGTGTGCTATAATGTTATTCGTTGAGACAATGCAGTCTCAATAAATAGAGGAATAGTACAGCGGTAGTGCGGCGGTCTCCAAAACCGTTAACGGGGGTTCGATTCCCTCTTCCTCTGCGAAAGAGTCTGGCTTTTGCTAGACTCTTTTTTTGATTCTCAAGGAAATCCCGTCCTATGAATCAAAAACGCTCCGCGGGGATGTGCAGCTCGCAGAGAAGAAGTTTATG
>CAKRTZ010000037.1 GCA_934402515.1 uncultured Lachnospiraceae bacterium | reverse complement strand
TGAATCCATCCCTCGGGAGCCTCAATGCGACCCATCTGGATACCGGTCAAGGTATCATACAATTTCTTGGTGATAGGTCCCATATCATCCATACCACTGGGCATGCAGATTTCTTTGCCATGGTCTACGATTTTACCTACAGGAGAGATAACGGCTGCAGTACCGCACAGACCACACTCTGCGAAATCCTTGACTTCCTCGAAAGCAACAGGACGCTCCTCAACCTCCAGACCCAGGTAATCTTTGGCAACAACCATCAGGGAACGACGGGTGATAGAAGGCAGGATGCTGTTGGACTTCGGAGTTACCACTTTGTTATCTTTGGTCACGAACAGGAAGTTTGCACCACCGGTCTCCTCGACATAAGTACGGGTAGCTGCATCCAGGTACATATTCTCATCAAAACCCTGCTCATGAGCATCTACGATAGCATGTAAACTCATGGCATAGTTTAAACCAGCTTTGATATGTCCGGTACCATGCGGTGCTGCACGGTCAAAATCAGACACGCGGATGGTGATAGGCTTAACGCCACCCTTGAAGTAAGGACCTACAGGAGTACAGAACATACGGAACTGATACTCGGTAGAAGGTTTTACACCGATAACAGGACCGATACCGAACATGTAAGGACGAACATAAAGGGTTGCACCGGAACCGTAAGGAGGTACATAAGCAGCGTTGGAGGAAACAACTTCATCCAGAGCCTTTAAGAACATGCCATCGGGTAATACAGGCATTTCCAGTCTCTTACAGGAATCTGCCATACGGCTGGCGTTTAAGTCGGGGCGGAAGGTTACGATGTGACCATCCTCGGTGGTGTAGGCTTTCAGACCCTCAAAACAGGTCTGGGCGTACTGTAACACGCCTGCACATTCATTCATGACAATATTGGAATCGGAGACGAGCGCGCCATCGTCCCATGCTCCGTCTTTGTAATTGGCAACAAAACGTTTGTCTGTCTGATGATAACCAAAATTCAGGTTACCCCAGTCAATATCTTTTTTCTCCATATCAAATCCTCCTTGGTTTTTCTTAACCAATTTTTATCAAATTCTATTGTATTGCGCTGTTTCACGTGCGTCAAGTGCAACTTCCACAGTTTTGCATAAAATAAAGTAAGAAAGGTGAAATGCAGGAACCGAAATGGATATCAATACATCTTCCTCGCAAAAAATCGAAAATATGCTGAACCTTAGCCTCTCTCTGGAAGAAACCCAACGGGAACGGGCAGCGGAACTGGAGGTGGGATTTGATGAGAGGACAAATACCTGGGAACTAATTTTGAAGTACAACGGAGATCTCCAGCAATATGAACGGGAAGGCATCCGGATTGAACCATTGATTGCAGGCTATGCCATTGTGACTATCCGGGAAAATCTCATTCGGGGCTTTGTGGCAAACCCGGAGGTGGAATATGTGGAGATGCCGAAACGACTGTTTTATTCCGTGACAGAGGGAAAAGCCGCCTCCTGTTTTCAAAGCACAGCAACGGTGCGGGGGCTGAGTGGAAAAGGGGTGTTGGTGGCAATCATTGACTCCGGCATTGATTATGAAAGCCCGGCTTTCCGAAAAGCGGATGGAACTACCCGGATTCGCTTTCTGTGGGATCAGTCTCTGCAGCCGGGAGAAGAGGGACAGCCACCGGAGGGCTTTTTTCAGGGAATTGAATACAGTGAGGAGCAAATTAACAGAGCACTTGCAGAAAATATGCCACTCCCCACCCTGGACATTACCGGGCATGGAACCGCGGTGGCTGCCATTGCCGCCGGAAAGGACGAGGAACAGTCTCTGGTGGGGGGCGTACCGGAAAGCGACCTTTTGATTGTGAAACTGGGAAATGCCGATAAACTTTCTTTCCCCAGAACAACAGAACTGATGCGGGCTGTTACCTACGCAGTAAGAAAAGCTATGGAATTAAATATGCCTCTGGCTCTCAATCTAAGTTTCGGGAATACCTATGGTGCCCATGACGGAACCTCCATTCTGGAACGATTTCTGGACAATGCCTCAGAGATCGGGCGGACTGTAATCTGTGTGGGAAGCGGGAATGAAGGGGCGGCGGCAGGGCATACCGCCGGAGCTTTGCAGGAGGAGAGAACCACCCAGGTGGAACTGGCAGTGGGAAATTATCAGTCTTCCTTTGGCATCCAGCTTTGGAAAAATTATGTGGATCTTATGGAACTATATCTGGTATCCCCCGGTGGAGAACGACGACAGATTTCGCTTACGGTTTCCGGTAAACAGCAATTTACATTGGAACAGACAGAAATTCTGCTTTACATCGGAGAACCCAGTCCCTATTCGGTGAATCAGGAAATCTATTTTGAATTGCTTCCTTTGGAAGAAGTTTATGTCCGAACCGGTGTCTGGCGCTTTGAAATGAGAGGAATCCGAATCGTCAGCGGCAACTTTCTCTATTATCTGCCCAGCGAGCAGGTGTTAAGCGCCGACACCCGGTTCTACGCGCCCATTCCCCAGTCCACCCTCACCATTCCCTCCACGGCATCCAAGGTGATTACCGTGGGGGCATACAACAACGTGTATGACGGCTACGCGGATTTTTCCGGCAGGGGCTATCCCGATGAAGGGGTGCTGAACGGGAGCCGGGAAAGTTCTGCTTTTTATGAGGCCGGACAGACCGTAAAGCCGGACCTGGTGGCGCCGGGAGTGGGAATCCGTACCCTGCGGGTAGGGGGCGGTGTGGAATATGTGAGTGGAACCTCCTTTGCCACTCCTTTTGTCACGGCGGCGGCAGCCCTCCTGATGGAGTGGGGAATCCTGCAGGGAAACGACCCTTATCTTTACGGGGAAAAGGTAAAAGCCTATTTGAGAAGAGGTGCCAGACCCTTACGCGGTGAGCGACAGCTGCCCAATGCGAGAGTGGGCTACGGAAAGCTTTGCGTGGCGGATAGTCTTTCCTGAATAAATAAGTAAAATATGCATTGTCGACTTTCTCCGGTCTTGCAATAATGAAAATATAGTCGATGATTGTCGATAGTCGTACTCGGCTTGCATAAACAGCAAGGCACGGAGGCAATGCATGCGTGTCTGAGTCCTGGCAATGGCGCTGGGAAGTTTTATAGGACAGAGAAATGCCAAAACAAATATCAGCAGAAAACTCTATACAGACATGTACAAAACGGCCACAAAAACCAGTATACTGGTGGCATAGGTGGACATGCAGCGGGAAACCTAAGAGATTCTGCAGACACCTGATTACATGGAGAACGTGCTGGCATTACATAAAACAAGTTTCGGAACAACACAGGATTGATACTCATGGGAAAAAGGTTATGCCGGTGATGAACGGGTTAGATGCAACCAGAGCCATTCGGGCCATGAACCGGGAAGATGCCGAATAGGGCAATTCAGGAAGCACTGCAGAGAAAAACCAGATAAAAGGAAACAACAGCCCCCATTTGGTGCGAAATTCTGCATATCGACAAAAAATGGCAAATAAGTACTAAAAATCAACAGGAAAACAGTGGACATTTAACGTTAGAAACCTTATAATTTTTATTATGTATATTACCGTGGAGGGTGGAAATGAAAGAATTTTATGAGCAGCTGGGACTGGACTATTCCGAAGTCCTTGGCAGATTGGGAAATGATGGGATTATCCGGAAATTTGTCATTAAATTTTTAAGTGATACAAGCTTTCAGGATTTAAAAGAAGGATTGGAACAGAAGGATGCAGAAACAGCATTCCGTGCGGCGCATACGTTAAAGGGAATCTGTCTGAACCTTGGATTTTCTAACTTATACACCCCAAGCAGCGAGATTACGGAGAAGCTGAGAGGCGGGGAAATCAAGGACTGTGACGAACTGTTCGCGCAGGTACAGGCAGAATACGAGAAATTGGCAGAAGCAATTAAAAAGATCGCAGCGGAGGGCTAGCGTGGTGGGGAATGTTCCGTTCACGCCGGATCAGAGACAGACGGAAAAGGTTATCCCGACGGCTTGAAAGGGGACGAAATCCCTATTTCGGCCCAGCTGGTTTCCTTAGCGGATGTTTATGATGCTTTGATTAATGAACGGTGTTATAAGGATGCTTTTTCAAAGGAGCAGGCACTAATGTATATCCGGGAAGAAAACGCCCAGCCGGATCGCATGTCCCATGATATGAGGACACCTATGAACGCCATTGTGGGGATGACAGGAATAGCCGGACAACATTTAAACGAACCTGCTGACAAATGCAGTAAGGTATACCCCTGCTGGCGGGACAGTAAGAGTTGAGATGAAGGAGAGTGATTTCCGGGAGGCAGACAGCCGCATTGATAAAAAATCAGGTTCAGGACTTGGCCTTGCCATTGTAAAACAAATGGTAGATCTGATGGATGGAACGATTGAATGTGACAGTACACCGGGCGTGGGAACTACTTTTACTGTGCAGATGGTGTTGGAGATTCCTGACCGGCAAGTCACCGGAGAGCAGCAGGATGAACAGAAGGCAGCGGAAGAGAGCCCCGATGCTTTTCGGGGAATGAGGGTTCTGGTTGCTGAGGATAATGATCTTAATTGGAAGATTATTCATATTATTTTAAACCAATATGGTGTAGAGAGTGACAGGGTGGAAAACGGGAAAGCATGTGCGTGCAGCATTAAGCAGAGACAATAAGGAGGCTGATCGTATCGTGAAAAAATTATGTTCTTTTTGCGGACGACTGTGGATTCTTCTGACAATTGTAGGTTTGACAGCATTAGGAATTTATGGATTTACAGCTAAGGCAAATGAGGATGCCCGGCAGATTTTATATATTAGTTCTTATTCCTATGGCTGGGATGGTGTCCAGCAGCAGATTGATGGAATCCGGGAGACTGTGGGAGACAATTGTGAATTGCAGTATGAATTCATGGAGTCACAATCTGTGGATGAGTTGACGGCGCGTCAGATGTTTCATGACAGAATGGAATACCGCATGTCCCAGGAGAAAGTCTATGATGCAGTGATTGTGTCAGGAAATGCGGCTCTGGAGTTTTCCCTGGAGTATCAGGATGTTTTCTTCAAAGACATTCCGCTGGTATTTATCGGTGTGGACGATGAAAAACTGACGCAAGAGGCATGTCAAAGACCACTGGTGTACGGTGTGGAGTATGCGCCTTCCATTCGTAAAAACATTGAACTGGCACAGCAGTTGAATCCCAATCTGAAAAAGGTAGCGGCAATCGTGGATGAGAGCGAATATGGCAGGAAACAGAGTCAACTGTTTATTGCCTGCCAGGAGGACTATCCGGATTTGGAATTCTCCGAAATCAATGCTTCAGAACTTACGGCTATTGGTGTGAAACGAAAAATCTGGCATTTGGAGGAAAAGGATACCGCACTGATCTATCTGGCCATGACTGAAAATCAGGATGGAGATCAGTATACGCTGACACAGGGAATCAATGTGGTCACCAAGATCGCCAAACTTCCGGTCTTTTGTACAACAGAAGCCTGGATAGGAAATGGGGCAGCAGGCGGAAATGTAGTGTGTATGTATCTGTCCGGAGCAGATGCAGCAAAGTTGGCATTGGCGGTAATGAATGGAGAGGTTCCCCAGGAGCGTTTGATGTCCAGTCCCACAGAGGTCTATCTGGATGAAAGTGTTCTGCGTGAATTTGATGTGAATTTATCATGGATTCCGGAAGGTGCCCATATTGTCAAACACCAGCCTACGTTCTGGGAAAGAAACCGCAGCACTATCCGGGGAGCTATTTTCCCGTGCATTCTTTTGATGATACTTGTGCTGGTTTTCCTGTATGAAAATCGCCGCAAGAAGGTAATGATGATTCAGATGGAGGAGATGAACCAGAAGCTGATGGAGTCCTCCCAGCATGATTTTCTGACGCAGCTTCCGAATCGGAATAAATTTACACAGGATATCACCAATTGTGTGAACGCAAAAATTCCATGTACGGTCTTCATGTTGGATATTGATGATTTTAAGAGTATCAATGATACCATGGGACATTCTGCCGGAGATGAGGTATTACAGGAAATTTCCCGCCGGTTAAAGGAATTGGAGTCCGGAAGCTTTACAGCTTACCGGTTTGCAGGAGATGAGTTTACCATTATTTTCAGGCATACGGAACGCTCTGCTGTGGAGGTGGCCGCAGCAAAATGTGCAGGCGTATTTGAACTCCCCATGGAAGTGCGCGGTGAGAAACGAAAAGTAACCGGAAGCATTGGGGGAGCCAGATATCCGAAAGATGCAAAAGACGCAGAGCAATTAGTAGTTTGTGCAGATAAGGCGATGTACCATGTAAAGAAAGGCGGGAAGAACGCATTTAATATATACGAAGAAAATGCATAAGTAAAAAAGAAACGGCACGTGTTATTCAAAACGCGTGCCGTTGATATTTGCATGTTCATGTTCATCAAGGGGAATAATGATGCATTTCCGCCCTTCCAGAATGTCAGAACGGATTTCCGGAACCTTGTCAGGGGAGACCTTTAAGATGACATCTTTTTCCGGACCAGGCTGATTCTCTGACTTTTCCTGAGTGAGTTCTGCTTTCAGAGCCTCCACTTCCAAAACCAGTTCCTGCTCTTTCTTGCGGGCGGCACCTGCGGCAACAGCCTTTGTATCTAACAGCTGATCTACAGTGGGGGCATCTTCCTCAAACTCCGCCTCATAGGACTTGGTGATCTTGGCAGAAACCTCCTCCGGAATATGGATATTGTTCATCAGCCCCTGTACCGCTTCCTTTGTCAAAACCACAGGAGTAGGTTCCTCCTCAAATTCATCTTCCTGTTCCTCAATCAGTTCCTGCAAGCCGTTCTGTACATCCTCAAACAGTTTTTTCCCCCGTTCCTCATCATCGGGAATCGCCTGTTTGATGATGGCCTGGAAAGACTGCTTTTTCTCAGCAGCAGTGCGGCGGGAGGTACAGCCAAAGGCAAGCTCGGAAAGTTCAGGGTGAGGATCCTTGGGATTCTTAGCGTAAAATAAAACGGAGTGGATATCGGTGCTTCGGTCCGTAAAGGCAGGAAACAGGAATCCGTTTTCCGGTACATTGACGACCCAGTCGCGGATACGCACACCGATTCGGTTTTCATCCTCCCGATAGCCTAATCCCGGTTTGGTAAGTTCCACAGGACAGATAGCACACAACAGATATTCATAGACTTCGTCAGACTCGTCATTTTTGATATTGTCGTTGGTGCGTACAATAACATCATAGGCATCATGGAAGACCAGAATCAGATAATTTCCCACATAGTCATAGGACTCAATGATTCGTTCGTAGAGTCTGTTTAACAATTCTTCATTATTTAACCCGTCGGCCCGTAATCCCATGAGAAATTGCTGCTTTCCGCCGGGAGCTTCCTCTTCCAGAGGAAATTCATATTCCAGCAGATTGTTTCCCAGTGTACCGGAAAGCACCTTTTTTGCAATCTCCAGATATTTGTAAAATTCCTCATCTTCCAGATTCAGAAAATTCTGGGCAAAGGATAATACCACTTCTTTATGGGCATTCACATAGCATCCACTCATACGGGTGAAGGTGCATTCATTTTTTTTAAGCCTGCGTTTTAATTCCAGGACATCTTTTTTCGTCATAGAAATCTCCATTCTTGCCCGCTTTTCAGGGCTTTTCAAGTTTGTGCGCTCAGGAACGCAGACTGGCAACCAATTTAGAAACATCAGACTGTACCTGCTGACGGTTATCCGGCGTGAATACAGTGTCCACGATCTGAATCTGGGAAAAGGTTGCCTTCATGCCAAGGTCATACAGGGTGTTGGATTTCAGACCAAGTACAACAGGACGGGAAAGTACATTGGGATTTTCACGGACGATAATACCCTGTTCCCCATTACTAAGTTCTACATAGGAACCGGCAGGCAGGATATGGATACATTGCTCCAGGGCATCCACTACGGAAGAATCATACCGCTGTGGTTCACTGCGCATGATTTTTAAGGCAGAAAAAGGAGACATCGGTGACTTGTAGGAACGGATTGCGGTCAATGTATCATAGATGTCAGCCACCTGGATAATCCGCGTGCCGGGTAAAAGAACCTGATCGTAGTTGGAATAGGATGGCAGCCGGTTGGATAAATCCCTGGAAAGCTGGATGATATAGCGTCGCACACCGGCAGGATACTCATAATTGGTACTCAGAATATGGAAACCATCCAGAAGGCAACGATGCATGACACCCATTTCCTCATTGGTAAGTGTTCCCTGCTTTTGCAAGATCTCAGGGGGAACCAGGAACTTACCTAGGTCATGAAAGATAGCCGCTTCAATGAGATATTTTTTCTCTTTATTATCCAGCTGCATTTTTCCTGCAAGCAGGGCAGTGAGAATTGCCACATTTAATGTGTGTTTACTGATAAAGTCATTTTCTCCCCGCAGACATTGGTTAAATGTCATTTTTTTGGTACAGAATCCAAAACGGTGATAGAGCAGATCTACCAGTTCATCCAGTTTCTGTGGTTCTTTATCGTGGATCACATCTAAGAGAATTTCATCCACAACATAGGTTTGTACACACTGAAAACGTTCAAAATCCAATTCTTCGGGAGTGATAGGAGGTACGGGTTCTGCTGAATCCAGAACATAGGTGCCATAAAGATTCAATTCGTTAAACATGACAAGCATATGGGAATCAATCTTGACCCCGGCATTGTAAAGCAGAACGCCTTCCTTATTATAAATTGGCTTTGCAATTTTGTTGCCGATCTCCATGTCACTTGTTTTTACGTAACGCATAACACCCCTCCACAATAACCCAATTAAAACTATTATAAAGAATATTATGGAGAAAAACAATATTTCGACAGGATTTTTGCCAAATTATAAGTTTTACAAAAATCTTACGTTACTTTTACCACTCCTTGATAGTTGGGTTCTCAGGTGCGTGATAAACTCCTGCTTGTAAGAACGAAACAAGAAAAAACCAAAAGAATGAGGAGAAATTAGATTATGAAAAAAACAACTTGTAAAGTAACCGCAACAATCGGAGCAGCAATGCTTTTGGCAGCCAGCATCGTAGGATGTGGAAACGCAGCAAACACAACAGACACTGCAGCTCCTGCAGCAACCACAGAGTCCACCACCGCAGCAGCAGAAACCACAGCACAGACCACCGAGACTCCTGCAGCAGACAATACCGCATCGGACCTCACCGGTTCTGTTACCATGGCAGGTTCCACTTCCATGGAGAAACTTGCCAACGCTTTAAGCGAAAGTTTCATGGCAGAGTACCCTGGTGTGACCGTAAACGCAGAGTTCACCGGTTCCGGTGCAGGCATTGAGTCCTTAATCGCAGGTAGCGTAGACATCGGAAATTCTTCCCGCAGCTTAAAGGATGAGGAGAAATCCCAGGGCGCTGTAGAAAATGTGGTAGCAATTGATGGTATCGGCGTGATTGTAGACCCCGACAACGGACTGGATGGTTTGACCAAAGAGCAGTTAGTAGACATCTACACCGGAAACATTTCCAACTGGAGTGAGCTTGGCGGAACAGACGAGCCTATCGTTGTAGTAGGACGTGAGGCAGGTTCCGGTACCAGAGATGGCTTTGAGAGCATTCTGGATGTAAAAGACACCTGTGCTTATGCAAACGAACTGGATTCCACCGGTGCAGTTATTGCAAAAGTTGCATCTACCCCCGGCGCTATCGGCTACGCATCCTTCGGCGACTTAAACGATTCCGTTAAGACCCTGGCATTAGACGAGGTTACTCCTTCCATCGAGACCATCAAGGATGGCTCTTATATCCTGCAGAGACCCTTCGTTATGGCAACCATGGGCGAAGTCAGCGAGCAGAACGAAGCAGTACAGGCTTTATTCGCTTACTTAAAGAGCGATGCCGGCAAACAGATTGTAGAGAGCGTTGGACTGGTAACTGTTGACTAATTGCAACATGTAAGGAAAAAAGAATGAAAACGATTTACGCAAACCATAGAAGTAAATCTGCATCTGAAAAGTGCGCACAGGGGATTATGACCCTGTGCGCGCTTATGGCAGTTTTTGCAGTATTATCCATTACTGTTTATATGATTCAGAACGGACTTCCCGCACTGTTAAAAGTGGGCGTGAAGGAAATCTTATTTGGTATCGTGTGGAAACCCAGCGCAGAGACACCCAGCTTTGGAATTCTCTATGTAATCCTGACTTCCATCATCGGAACAGCGGCAGCCATTCTTCTGGGCGTGCCTATCGGACTGCTCACCGCCGTATTTCTGGCAGAGGTTGCTCCGGCAAAAGTGGCAGCGGTAGTGAAACCCGCAGTCGAGCTGTTAGCAGGAATTCCTTCTGTTATTTACGGACTGTTAGGTCTGATGATTTTAAATCCTCTCATGTATAAATGGGAACGGGCGATTTTCGCCGGCTCCACCACCCATCAGTATACCGGTGGTGCCAACCTGATTTCCGCTGTGATTGTACTGGCAATTATGATTCTGCCCACCGTCATCAATATCAGTGAGTCTGCATTAAAAGCCGTACCGGATTCTCTCAGAGCCTCCTCCTATGCGCTGGGTGCCACGAAGATTCAGACGATTTTTAAGGTGACCATTCCCACGGCAAAATCCGGTATTATGACAGCGATTGTTCTGGGAATCGGCAGAGCCATCGGTGAGGCGATGGCAATTACCCTGGTATCGGGCAGCAGTGTCAACTTCCCCCTTCCCTTTGCCTCGGTGCGTTTCCTCACCACCGCCATTGTCTCTGAGATGGGATATGCCAGCGGACTTCACAGACAGGTACTGTTTACCATCGGTCTGGTACTCTTTGTCTTTATCATGCTGATTAACCTGGCGCTAAATGGCATTATGAAACAATCTGCCAGAAAGGAGAGCTGACCCATGGCAAAACGAAAAATGCTGGATGGCATAGCGTATGTTTTTATTGGCTTATCCGCAGGAATTTCCGTAGCACTGTTACTGGGCATTCTGTTTTATGTGCTGGGGAAAGGTGTGGGAACCATCAACTGGCAGTTTCTGACCACCGTTCCCAGCAGTTTAAAGGGAACCTTTGGTATCGCCGGAAACCTGTTAAATACCTTATACATTATTATCATTACCCTGCTTTTGGCAACTCCCATCGGTGTGGGTTCTGCCATTTATCTCAATGAATATGCCCGTCCGGGAAAACTGGTGCGGTTTATTGAATTCACCACAGAAACCCTGTCGGGAATTCCCTCCATTATCTTCGGATTGTTTGGAATGGTATTTTTTGGAAATCTCTTTCATCTGGGGTACTCGATTCTCACCGGTGCCCTGACTTTGACCCTGATGGTATTACCGCTTATCACAAGAAATACCCAGGAGGCATTAAAGACGGTGCCGGAGAGCTACCGCACCGGAGCGATGGGAATCGGAGCAACCAAGTGGTATATGATACGCACGGTTCTCCTTCCATCGGCAATGCCAGGAATCATTACAGGCGTAATTTTATCCATCGGACGTATCGTGGGAGAGTCAGCAGCCCTTTTGTTTACCGCAGGAAGTGGCTATCTTCTTCCCAAGAGCGCCATGGAGTATCTGGATAAAATCTTAAACCCCGGCGGAACCCTGACCATTCAGTTATATCTGTGCATGTCCAAGGCAGAGTATGACAAGGCATTTGGCATCGCGCTGGTATTGTTAGTCATTGTGCTGGGCATCAACGCACTCACCAAGGTACTGGCACGGAAATACGATGTGACCAGGAAGGAATAGAGGACAGATTATGGAACAGACCAAAATTAAAGTCTCCGATATGAATTTATATTACGGAGAAAATCATGCATTAAAAAATATCAACATGGATATTAAAGATAAAACCATCACCGCGCTGATCGGCCCCTCCGGTTGTGGAAAATCCACCTTTTTAAAGAGCTTAAACCGGATGATAGATTTAATTCCCAACGTGAAAATCACGGGAGGCATTGAGCTGGACGGAGAAAATATCTACGCACCGGGTGTGGATACCACCCTGCTGCGGAAAAAAGTGGGCATGGTGTTCCAGCAGCCCAATCCCTTCCCCATGAGCATTTACGATAATGTGGCATACGGCCCCAGGGTTCACGGCATCAAAAACAAAGCCAGACTGGATGAGATAGTGGAAAAAAGTTTACAGGGTGCTGCAATTTTTGACGAGGTAAAGGACAGACTAAAAAAATCAGCACTGGGACTTTCCGGTGGACAGCAGCAGCGTCTCTGCATTGCAAGAGCACTGGCAGTGGAGCCGGAGGTACTTCTGATGGATGAACCCACTTCCGCCTTAGACCCCATCTCTACTTTAAAAATCGAGGATTTGATGATGGAGTTAAAGGAACGGCTGGCAGTGGTAGTGGTTACCCACAACATGCAGCAGGCAGCCCGTGTGTCAGACGATACCGCCTTTTTCCTGTTGGGAGAGCTGATTGAGTACGGCGATACCGGCGTGATTTTCTCCAATCCAAAGGAGAAAAAGACAGAGGACTACATCACAGGAAGATTCGGTTAAGACCAAGGGAGGAACAACAATGTCACCAAGAACAGTTTACGAATTACAGTTAAAAAAGTTAAGCCAGTCTCTGGAAATCATGGGGGCCCAGGTAGAATGTGTTTATGACAGCCTTTTCGATGCCATGAAACAGAATGAACAGGAAACCATCTCACGGATTATCCGCAACGACCGGGTGGTAAAGGATATGGAACGGGAGATTGAATCCCAGTGTCTCACCCTCATCACCAGACAGCAGCCGGTAGCCGGAGATTTACATCGGATTTCCGCCGCCATCAAGGTGGTAACGGATTTGGAACGGGTGGGAGACCATGTGGTGGATATGGCAGAACTGATTGAGCGCCTCCAGACCACCGATTTACAGAGTTTCAGCGCACATTTTGAAACCATGGTAGAGGAAACCCGGAGCCTGCTGCGCAAGGCAGTGGATGCCTATATCGACAGCGATTTGGAGGAGGCAAAAAAAGCCATTGACGGAGACGATGTGATTGACGATTTGTTTAACCAGGTAAAGGATGACCTGATTACCCATTTGAAAAAGGACAGCAAGGATGGCGATTCCTGCGTGGATGTGTTAATGCTTGCCAAATATCTGGAAAAAATCGGAGACCATGCGGTAAATATTGGCGAATGGGCAATCTTTAAGGAGACAGGACGCCACTTCGACTAACGATTTTACATTGATTTTACATGGAATTTACTTCTTATGATAGTTGCGTAAAAAAGTTCATGTTATGTTTAATCCAAGTAAAAACAAGGAGAAAACAACATGGACTTTTTTGGATTATTGACAATGTTAGGTGGTCTGGCACTGTTTCTGTATGGAATGCAGGTGCTGGGAGATGGACTTTCCAAGTTATCCGGCGGCCGTCTGGAGCATATACTGGAAAGCCTTACCTCCAACCGGTTTAAGGCGGTACTGCTGGGTGCAGGGGTTACCGCTGTGATACAATCTTCTTCCGCTACCACCGTCATGGTGGTAGGTTTCGTCAATTCGGGAATTATGAAATTGTCCCAGGCAATCGGCATTATTATGGGTGCCAACATCGGTACTACCATGACAAGCTGGATTTTAAGCCTGGCGGGCATCCAGGGTGGCAACTTCTTTATCAAGCTGTTAAAGCCCACCTCTTTTTCTCCGGTACTGGCACTTATCGGTGTCATCATTCTCATGTCCTCCAAAAAGGATAAAAAGCGGGATATTGCCCAGATTCTCATCGGTTTTGCGGTGCTGATGACCGGAATGGATACCATGTCCGGTGCGGTGAAACCTCTGGCAGATGTGCCGGAATTCACCGGCCTTTTCATGCATTTTACAAATCCTATCCTGGGACTGTTAGCAGGAACCTTTCTCACTGCGATTATTCAGTCCTCCTCCGCATCTGTGGGTATTTTGCAGGCATTATGTATGACCGGGGCAGTTCCCTACGGAGCAGCATTGCCCATTATCATGGGTCAGAATATCGGAACCTGTGTGACCGCGATGATTTCTTCCATTGGTACTTCCAAGAATGCAAAACGTGCCGCACTGGTACACCTGTATTTTAATATCATTGGAACCGTGGTATTTATGGCAGTCTTTTATTTCATCAATGCTTTTGTACATTTTTCTTTCCTGTCCAATTCTGCAAATGCGGCAGGTATTGCACTGATTCATACCACCTTCAACATCGTGGCAACCCTTCTGCTGTTACCCTTTGCCAATGTACTGGAGAAACTTGCATGCCTTACCGTGCGGGATGATAAAGAGGAAGAAACACTGGACGAAGTGGCACAGGATGTCAAGGCACTGGATGTCCGTTTCCTGGATCAGCCTTCCCTGGCACTGGAGCATTGCAAAAGTGTCACCTACAAGATGGCGGAACAGGCACAGAAGGCGGTGGAACTTTCTGCGGGACTTCTCTTTTCCTATGATAGTATTACCGCGGAAAATGTGATAAAATTAGAGACAAATGTGGACAGATACGAGGATGCCCTGGGAGATTACCTGGTGAAGTTAAGTTCCAGACATCTGTCAGAGATGGATTCCCAGACCCTTTCCATCCTTCTGCACTGTATCGGTGATTTTGAGCGAATCGCTGACCATGCGGTGAATATCTGCGAGTATGTGGAGACGATGCAGTCCAAAGAGCAGAAGTTCTCCCAGAAAGCGGAGGAGGAATTACAGATTTATGTTAAAGCCATCTGCCATATTGTGGATATTACCGTGAAGGTTCTGGAAAAAGAGGATTTGATGCTGGCATTGCAGGTAGAGCCTCTGGAAGATGTCATCGACAGTCTCAATGCCGAGATTAAGAAACGCCACATCAAGCGTCTGCGGAAGGGCAAATGTACCGTGGAACTGGGCTTTTGTCTCTCCGATATCATCACCAGCTTAGAGCGGATTTCCGACCACTGTGAGAATGTGGCAATCAGTGTGCTGCAGAGCAAGGATGACAGTTTCGAGGTTCATGAGTACAAAGACCAGTTACGGGAAGATTATAAGGATATTTTTGAACAGCAGTACAAGAAATTCCATGAGCAGTATTTACTGCCGGAGAAAAAGAAAGCAACAATGAATAATATATAAAGGAGGAGAACCACTATGATTTATATTGTGGAGGATGACCGGAGCATCAGTGAAATTGAAAGCTACTCCTTGAAAAACAGCGGATATGAGGTGGCAGTTTTTGAAAATGCGGCCAGCTTTTATGAGGCATTGGAAAACCAGGTTCCCCAGTTGGTTCTGCTGGACATCATGCTGCCGGACGAGGATGGCATGACGATTTTGAAAAAACTCCGGGAAGGCGTTGCCACCAGACGGCTGCCGGTGATTCTGGTCACCGCCAAAACTTCGGAGATGGACAAAGTAAAGGGACTGGACCAGGGGGCGGACGATTATCTCACCAAACCCTTCGGTGTCATGGAACTGATTTCCAGAGTAAAAGCACTTCTTCGCCGCAGCGAAGGGGTGGGGGAAGAAAAGTTCCTGTCTCTTGGAAAAATCTTTCTGGATAATGAAAAGCATGCCGTCTATGTGAAAGACGAGCCCTGTGACTTAACCTTCAAGGAATTTGAACTGTTGAAACTGCTTTTGCAGAATGCAGGGATTGTCACCAGCAGGGATAAGATTTTAAACAAGGTCTGGGGCGTGGATTTCGAGGGCGAGTCCAGAACACTGGACATGCACATCAAGACATTGCGCCAGAAACTGGGAGAAGAAGGAAACCATATCCGTACTGTGCGGAACGTGGGCTATATTTTGGAATAGTGTGAAATCCGGGGAGGGGCTATGAAAAAAAAGATTAACCGGCAACTGCGAGCCGTGGCGTTAGGCGGGGTGTTCATCACTCTGGTGCTGGCGGTAATGGTCTTTTATAATCTGTTCCAGGAACAGGTCATGGCAGATTTAAGGGCATATACGAAGATGCTTTCCCAGAGTGAACTGCTCACCGAGGACAAATTTTATGATGTGCTGTCGGATGAAGAATTCCGTATCACCATCATTGATCCGGAAGGAAATGTGCGATACGATAACCGGGTAGATGCCCAGACTCTGGACAATCATGCGGCAAGACCGGAAGTGATGGGAGCATGGACCTGCGGAGAGGGCGAGTCCATCCGCCGTTCCTCCACTGTGGGACAGGATACTTTTAACTATGCTATTTTACTGCAAAACGGGGATGTACTCCGGGTGTCCCAGTTATCTCACAGTGTGTGGAGTCTTTTTTTCACAGCCATGCCTTACTTTATCCTGCTGGCGGCGGTAGCAGTGGCAATCTGTGTGCTGTTGTCCCATTATCTCACCAAAAGTCTGGTGGCACCCATCGAAGAACTGGGCAGACACATGGACGATATGGAGGATGTGGAAACCTACGAAGAACTGAAACCCTTTGTGGAAACTATCAGGAACCAGCATGAGGCGATTCTGGAAAGTGCTCAGATGCGCCAGGGATTTACTGCCAATGTTTCCCATGAATTAAAGACACCGTTGACGGCTATTTCAGGCTACTCTGAGTTAATTGAAAACGGAATGGCAGATGAGCAGGATATCGCCCGCTTTGCGGCGGGCATCCATAAGAATGCCCAACGTCTGATCACCCTGATTAACGACACTATCCGGCTTTCCGAATTGGATGTCACCTCGGAAGTACCCTTTGAAGTATTGAACCTGTATGACATTGCCACTACCAGTGTGGATATGCTCCAGATCAATGCGGAGAATCATAATGTGAGTCTTTACCTGGAGGGCGAGCCTTGCCAAATCCGGGGAGACAAACAGATGATGGAGGAACTGCTTTACAACCTGTGTGACAATGCCATCCGCTATAATAATAAAGAAGGAAAAGTGTGGGTACGGGTGAGCAAGGAGGCAGACGGAGAGGTGTGCCTCCAGGTAAAAGACACCGGAATCGGCATTCCCAAGGAACACCAGGAGCGGATTTTTGAGCGGTTTTACCGGGTGGATAAGAGCCGTTCCAAATCCACGGGAGGAACCGGACTGGGACTTGCCATTGTGAAACATATCGTGGCGAAACACGATGCCAGACTGGAACTGGAAAGCGCGGTGGGGAAAGGCACCACCATTCGGATTTTTTTTCCTGCTGTATAAATAGGACTTGCATTTTCAGCACAAACGAATATGATTAATTAAGAGGGTAGATGCTACCCTCTTTTTTGTTCATAGGAAATTTTTTCTTCTGAATAAAAAGTTGATCTTATTTGGGAAAACGCATTTGTTGGAGAAAATAATGAACGGATTACCGGAAAGCTTTATCGATAAAATGAATGGACTGTTGGGAGAAGAGGCGGATGCCTTTTTTTCTTCTTATGAAAAACCACGGAAATACGGTCTGCGGTGCAATACCTTAAAGTGTGCACCGGAGGAATTCACAGCCCGGATGCCCTTTACCCTGCAGCCGGTGACCTGGGCGGACAACGGCTATTATTATGAGGCAGAGCAGGCACCGGGAAAGCACCCCTTCCATGAGGCGGGTGCCTACTATATCCAGGAACCCAGTGCCATGAGTCCGGCACAGCTATTGGATGTAAAACCGGGGGATGTGGTCTGTGATTTATGTGCGGCACCGGGAGGCAAAAGCACCCAGCTTGCCTCCCGGCTACAGGGAGAAGGGCTGTTGGTGTCCAATGAACTGTACCCGGCGAGAGCCAGGGTGCTGTCCCAGAATTTTGAGCGCATGGGTATCCGAAATGGCGTGGTACTAAATGAAAACACGGCGCATATGGCAGTATTGTTTCCCGGCTTTTTTGATAAAATCATGGTGGATGCCCCCTGCTCCGGGGAAGGAATGTTCCGGAAGGATGAGGCGGCAAGGGAAGAATGGTCACCGGAACAGGTACAGGTCTGTGCAGACAGACAACTGGAAATTCTGGGACATGCAGCTATGATGTGTGCGCCCGGTGGAGAACTGGTGTATTCCACCTGTACCTTTTCCCCGGAGGAAAACGAGAGCATCATCGGACATTTTTTGCAGGAACATTCCGACTTTACCCTGGTGGAACCGGGCGAAGAATTTCGCCGGAAAGGCTTTTCCTCCGGACGCCCGGAATGGTGTGATACCAAGGTGGTGGCAGATATCCGGCAGCAGTTGGACAAAACACTGCGGATTTTCCCTCATCTCACCGAAGGGGAGGGACACTTTTTGGCGAAACTGAAACGCCAGGGCGGAGATGCAGACGGAAAAGCTCTTCGTAGAAGTCCTGTGTGCATTCAGCCAGACAGGAAATGTGACACCGGCCCATGGACGGAATTTGCGAAAGAACTGGAACTGCCCGAATTTAAGGGTGTGTACCGGAAGTTTGGAGAGGTGCTGTACTTAGTACCCTCCCAGATGATCGATTTAAAAGGAATTAAGGTAGAGCGCGCCGGGCTGGAACTGGGCACCATGAAAAAGAACCGGTTTGAACCGGCACATGCACTGGCATTGGCCCTTTTGGCGGGACAGTGCAAAAGAGTGGCGAATCTGTCTGTGGAAGAGGCAGTGCGTTACATACACGGAGAGACACTTCCCTGTACCGTGGACAATGGCTGGACGCTGGTGACAGTGGAGGGCTTTTCCATCGGATGGGGGAAAGCGGTCAACGGAACACTAAAGAATCATTATCCAAAGGGAATCAGAAGATGAACGATGAAAAAGCAACGAAAATCAATGGAATTACTGAGGGAGTCATCTGGAAACAGCTATTGCTGTTTTTCTTTCCGATTTTATTAGGCTCCCTGTTTCAACAGTTTTACAATGCAGTGGATGCCATTGTGGTAGGACGGTTTGTGGGAAAAGAGGCGCTGTCCTCTGTGGGCGGTTCCACCGCAACCCTGATTAACCTGCTCATTGGCTTTTTCCTGGGACTTTCTGCAGGTTCCAGTGTCTGCATCTCCCAGTATTATGGGGCAAAAAAAGAACAGGAAGTGTCCGACAGTGTCCACACTGCAATGGCCATGGCAGTGGCGGGTGGTGCTGTGCTGATGGTGCTGGGACTTCTTTTTACGAAACAGGCACTAATCTGGACGGGAGTGCCGAAGGAAATTTTTGACTATTCCAGACAGTATATGCTGATTTATTTTGCAGGGGTGATTCCCAACCTGGTTTACAACATGGGCGCGGGAATTTTACGGGCAGTAGGAGACTCCAAACGACCACTTTACTATCTGGTGGCAAGCTGCCTGTTAAATATTGTGCTGGACTTGTTCTTTGTGGTAGGACTCCATCTGGAAATCATCGGCGTGGCAGTGGCTACCGTGATTTCCCAGTTAGTCAGTGCTATCTTAGTCTGTGCAGCCCTGATGCGCAGTGAGGACTGTTACCGTCTTTCCTGGAAAAAGGTGCGTTTCCACAGGTATTATCTGGACAAAATGATTAAGATCGGATTGCCGGGAGGATTACAGTCTATTATGTACACACTGTCCAACATCATCATCCAGGCACAGATTAACTCCTTCGGAACGGATACCATCGCTGCCTGGACGGTTTATGGTAAGATTGATTCCTTTTTCTGGGTAACGGTGGCAGCTTTTGGCACTGCCATTACCACCTTTAACGGACAAAATTACGGAGCAGGCAAGATGAGTCGTGTGAGAAAGGCAACCAGACAGTGTATGGCCATGACCTTCAGCGCTACGGTACTTTTAAGTCTGGTGTTGTACTACGGGGCAGCGCCCATTTATGAAATTTTCACCTCTGATGCCGATGTTATCACCATTGGTCTGGATATGATGCATTATCTGGTTCCGGTTTATGTGACTTATATCAGTGTGGAAGTACTCTCCGGCGCTCTGCGTGGTATGGGGAATGTGATTGTACCTACGCTCATGACTCTGATAGGCGTTTGTGGACTGCGGCTGCTGTGGCTCTTTACGGTAGTGCCGGTGCATCATGAACTTCATACCCTGATGTTCAGTTATCCCCTGACCTGGGTAGTGGCATCCCTGGGCTTTATTTTTTACTATGGACATGTAAAGAGGAAGATGCCGAAAGAGTTATAAAAAGATGAGGAGCGAAACGGAACGTGAACCTGATAGCATTAGAGCAGATTTCAAAAGTATATACAGAACGAAAGTTGTTTGATAAGGCAAACTTTTTCCTGCAGGAAGGGGAAAAAGTGGGTGTTATCGGCATTAACGGAACGGGAAAATCCACCCTTCTTCGCATTCTGGCGGGACTGGAAGAGCCGGATTCCGGCAAAGTGACCAGAGCCGGACACATTGTGATTCGTTTTCTTCCCCAACACCCGGAAGTCATACCGGGGCAGAACGTGATTCAGGCAGTGTTGAAAGATCATGGAGAACAGGCAGCTGACCCTGCATTTGAGGCACAGGCGAAGAGCATGCTGACCAGGCTTGGAGTGTCCGATTTTGAGGAGCCGGTGGAACAGCTTTCCGGTGGACAGAAAAAGAGACTGGCATTGGTTTCTGCACTTTTGACCAAGGCAGATGTGCTGGTGCTGGACGAGCCTACAAACCATCTTGACCATGACATGTCCGACTGGCTGGAAGAAACATTGAAAACTTACCGGGGTACTCTGGTGATGGTAACCCATGACCGCTATTTTCTGGACAGTGTGTGCAATCGGATTGTGGAAATTGATGAGGGAAAAATTTATTCTTATGATGCAAACTATGAAGGCTATCTTGCCTTGAAAGCAGAGCGTCTGGAAATGGCATCCGCCAGTGAACGGAAACGCCAGTCCATTTTAAGGACGGAACTGGCGTGGATAAGCAGAGGAGCGAGAGCAAGGTCAACCAAACAGAAGGCGAGAATCGAGCGGTACGAGCAGTTAAAAAATCAGAGCAGTCCGGAAGAACAGGCAGCGTTACAGCTACAGTCTATTTCCAGCCGTATGGGAAAAACAACGCTGGAAGTAAAAAATCTTACAAAAGGCTATGGTGGAAGAACGCTTATTCAGGACTTTACTTATATTTTTTTAAAACAGGACAGAGTGGGCTTTATCGGTGCAAACGGAAGCGGAAAGTCCACTTTGATGAAAATGCTCATCGGAACATTGGAGCCGGACAGCGGTGAGATTATCACCGGACAGACCATCCGAATCGGTTACTATGCTCAGGAGATGGGCGAAAGTGTATTTGCGGACCCCAACCAGCGGGTCATTGATGTCATCCGGGATGTGGCAGAGAATGTGCGTACACCGGATGGAAGTGTGTCTGCATCCCAGATGCTGGAACGATTTCTGTTCCCGGCGTCCATGCAGTATGGTCCGGTGGGAAAACTTTCCGGTGGAGAAAAACGGAGGCTGAATCTCCTTCGGGTTTTGATGGGGGCACCCAATGTACTGGTGTTGGACGAGCCCACCAACGATCTGGACATCCGTACGCTTACGGTGTTGGAGGACTATCTGGATCACTTTGATGGAATCGTGATTACCGTATCCCATGACCGGTACTTTCTGGATCGTGTGGTGCGCCGGATTTTTGCCTTTGAACCGGATGGAAAACTGAAACAATATGAGGGTGGCTATACAGATTATATACTGCGGAAACAGGCGGAAAATCAGCCGGAGGCAGAGAAAATCCTGACAGGAAAAGTAAGTGGTGATACAGGAAATGGCACAGAGAAGGAAAAGTTCCGCAAGAACCATGAGCAGAAACTGAAATTCACCTATCAGGAGCAGAGAGATTACGAGACGATAGAGGGTGAAATTGCCGCACTGGAAGAAAAAATAGATTTGCTGGAAAAAGAGATGGCGACAGTTTCCACGGACTTTGTGAAATTAAATCAGATCGTAACCGACAAAGAGGCTGCAGAAAAACTGCTGGAAGAAAAAATGGACAGATGGATGTATCTGGAGGAGCTGGCGGCGAAGATTGCAGAGCAGTAGTATTCCCTATAAAAAACGCTTCTGGCCTGCTGGCCAAAAGCGTTTTGTCGTTTACAGAATCTGATGTACTTCCCGAATCACAGCCTCGCTTAATTCAGGTACTTTGTCCGGGTCTATAGCATCGGGAAATTCCACGTCAATGGTGGAAGTCTCTGACCGGTAATTTAAACGGAGCGCATGTGACTGAATGAAATCCGCAGCCTTTTCGTAAGTATCTTTAGAAACGCCATTTAATGTGATGGTATATAATTTTGTCATAAGAAAACCCTCCTGTTTTTATTTATTTGGTATGGCTTTATTATATGTGATTTTTTTACAAAATAATAGATGCATAGATACGAAATAATAATAAGAATCATTACTAAAATTAGACAAAATATACAAGTACCTATAGAGGAATTTTCTAATTCTTAAATAATTGTAAAAACAGAGAAATCCATTGTTTGAAAATATTCCATCGGGTATAATTATAATAGAACTTTACTTAAGATAAAATAATACTGGGGTACATAAGCTGCTTTGCCCTGCTGTTAGAAGGAAACCATAGAAAGCAGGGAAAGAAGGAGAACATGAGCAACAC
>CAKRTZ010000036.1 GCA_934402515.1 uncultured Lachnospiraceae bacterium | reverse complement strand
GCCTCGGTGTCCGCCTTTTCTGACAGGACGAAATCTAAATCCAGTTCTTTTCCCAGACGGTTGGAAAACTGGAAGTACAAATCCAGTTTCTTATAATAATTTTCCAGGGAAATCAGTTCATCGTGCCCGTAAATCTGCTCCGGCTTCTCCACGCACACATCCGCAGCGTAGGTCTTGCAATATTCCAGCCACTGGTCGATGACCTCGTTATTTTTCACATCAATATTGCAGGTAATCATCCGGTAGATGGTGTGCTTGTCCTCAAATCCCGCAATCTGTTCCTTGTGCTTTTCCAGCAAACGATAGAGAAACAGCACATCGGTGGTTTCTACTTTCACAAAAGGCTCAGAAGGCTGGATATTTCCCCATTCCTCAATAATGCGGTCAAGAGGCTCACTGAGGTCGAGAAGTTCGGAGGGAAATCCCAGACGCGCCTGGGTAATAGGCTCCGTATCTGCGGTAAATGTCTTTCGCACATAGTCTAACATTTCCTGCCCGTGGGCATTCACATAGCCTGTGGGATAAAGAAGGTAGCGTCCGGCGCGCCCTGCAATCTGGCGCACTTCCTTGCCATTTAACGGACGGCGGCTTACTCCGTCAAATTTCTGGTCATCCATAAAGATAACCCGGCGGATGGGAAGGTTTACGCCCAGACCGATGGCATCGGTGGAAACTACCACATCCGTCTCCCCTGCGGTAAAAAGTTCTACCTGACGGCGTCGTACCTCCGGGGGGAGGTTTCCGTAAATCACACTGGCATGGAGACGGCGTCCACCACCCTGTTCAATTCTTCCTGCCAGACCCAGTACGGATTTTTTGGAAAAAACAATCAGAGCATCGCCTTTTTGCAAGTCATCGGGAAAGACGAAGGGTTTCTCCTCAAAGACCAGTTCGGTATGGCGGTGATGTTCCACAATCTCATAGGAATCCCGGCAGCGTTTGATGATTTTTTCCAGAATGGGCAATGCCTCCGGGCTGAAACAGAGATGGATTTCCTCTGCCTTGATACCCATGATGGCTTTCACCCAGGAATCCCCACGGGCGGAGTCCTCCACAAACTGTGCCTCGTCAATGACAGCAATGTCATAATGTGCCTCGAAATCCAGCATTTCCACAGTGGCGGCATAAATGTTGCTGCCCGGCTCGTCAATCTGTTCTTCGCCGGTAAGGAGGGAACAGGGAATTCCTTCTTTGTTCATTTTATCATAGATTTCCAGAGCCAGAAGTCGGAGCGGGCCTAAGTAGACACCGTTTTCTGCAGTTTTTAACCGTTCCAGGGCATCGTGGGTTTTGCCGGAATTGGTGGGTCCCATGTGAAGGATAAAGCGGCGTTTCATCGCCAGCACTTCGGGAAACTCATGCTCCGGGTCACGTTGAATCAGTTTTAACACCTGATCGCGGATGATGCGGCTCTCGAATTCCTTGTATTTTTCCTGGATGGAAGCACCGCGGGTCAGCTGGGAAGGTGCGGCGCGGAAGGAATCCAGCAGGGCATACACGGTGTCCCGGTTTTTCTCTGCCAGATACTGGGCGTCCCACCGGGCAAGCCAGGGAATCAGTGTCTCATTGACCTGGAAATAGCTGGCAGTGTCCCCGGACACGCTGGCGCAAATCCGGGCGTTGCTGATGATTTTGTGTAGAGAACCAAGTTCCGCCTCGGTGTAGGAGCCGTTCATCAGTTTTTGCTCCATTTCTGCAATCTGGGCGGTCAGTTTCTCACCGGAAATATATTTACCCCCACCCAGATGCCGCTTGTTGGCGGGAATGGCAGCATAGATTTTTTTGTAGGCGGTGATAACCGAGATGGTGAAAGGGGAGTCCTTTCTATCGGGAATACGCCGTTCTTCCTGGGAATAGTCACCGGCTTTGCCCCTGCGGGAGCGGTGACGGTTTCTGCTATTGCGATATGCCATGTCCTTTGTACCTGCCGTTTCGTTTATGTTTCTATCATACTGGAAAACATGGAATTTCACAAGAAAAACCGGATTTTATTGTGCGGATTTAACAGGCTCTGTTATACTGTAAAGGAAAATGAAAAAGCAAGGAGTAACACCATGGGACTGCAATTTTATTTTGGAGCCAGCGGCTCTGGAAAAAGTGAACAGGTTTGTCGGGAAATACTGGAGCAGGCGGCACTGTGCCCTCAGAAAAATTTTCTGCTGATTGTGCCAGACCAGTTTACCATGCAGACCCAGAAGGACATGGTGTTAAAATCCGCCGGGCATGGAATTTTAAACATTGATGTGCTTAGCTTTGGGCGTCTGACCTACCGCATTTTTGACGAGGTGGGCGGGGATGATTTGCCGGTGCTGGACGATACGGGAAAAAGTCTGGTACTTCGCAAAGTGGCGGCGGATGTGGCGCAGGACTTGCCTGTGATTGGAAAAAATCTGAACAAAATCGGCTACATCCATGAGGTAAAATCTGCCATCTCCGAATTTATGCAGTATGGTGTATCCGTGGAGCAGCTGCAGAACATGATTGGGCAGACCGGACGCAGAGGGGCACTGCAGAGTAAATTGCAGGATTTGTCTGTTTTGTATGAAAAATTCTCCGGTTATATCCGGGAAAAATATATGACCACGGAGGAGACGCTGGAGCGGCTCTGTCGGGTGCTGCCCAAATCCAGACTGGTGCAGGGGAGCGTGGTGGTTTTTGACGGATTTACGGGATTTACTCCCATTCAGAATTATGTCATAGCTACCCTGACCCAGCTTGCAGAGCGGGTGATTGTGACGCTGGACATGGACGAGGGAGATGACCCTTACCAGGTAACCGGGGAGCAGAAACTTTTCTACCTCAGTTCCAAAGCGGTGACGGCACTGGAGCGTCTGGTGGCGGAGCAGGGACTTGATCGGGAAAAGGATGTGTTTCTGAAACGGAAAAAGGACAGTGTGGCACGTTTTGAGGACAACCCGGAACTTGCGCATCTGGAGCGTTATCTGTTTCGTTTTCCCATGAAACCCTATGAAAGAAAAGTGGAGCGGATTGGCATTTATGAGGCATCTACCCCGAAGGAGGAGGTACACCAGACCTGTCTGAAAATCCACCGGCTTGTGCGGGAGGAAGGGTACGAGTACCGCCAGATTGCGGTGGTGACAGGAAATCTGGAAACTTACGCCCAGGAGGTGCGGGAGCAGTTTGCCCGATTTGACATTCCGGTGTTTGTGGATCAGACCAGAGGAATTTTGTTAAACCCTTTTATCGAACTGATACGCGCTGCTTTGCAGATGCTCATTAAGGATTTTTCCTACGAGACCGTTTTTCATTATCTGCGGTGCGGACTTACCGGATTCACCCCAGAGGAAGTGGATGTGCTGGAACGGTATATCCTTGCCTTTGGCATCCGGGGGAAGAGAGCCTACGGCAGACAGTTTGTCCGCAGAAATGCGGCAAGCGAGGAGATTGTCAAAGAACTGGAAACCGTCAATGCCCTGCGGGAGCGGCTGATGGAGGAACTTGCCCCGCTGCTGGAGCCGGGAGAGACTGCCCAGGACTATGGCACAGCCCTCTATCATTTTCTGGAGCAGAACCAGGTGCAGAAACGTCTGGCAGACTATGAAACCCGTTTTCAGGAGTCAGACCCGGTACGGGCAATGGAATACAGTCAGATTTACCGTCTGGTGATGGATCTGCTGGATCAGATTGTGGGACTTCTGGGAACAGAGCCTATGAATTTGCAGGAGTTTTACGAGATTCTGGATGCGGGCTTTGGTGAGATTGAGGTGGGAACCATTCCCCAGAATGTGGACCGCGTGGTGGTGGGCGACATTGAGCGTACCCGTCTGAAACAGATTCGCACCCTGTTTTTCCTGGGTGTAAATGATGGCAATATCCCGAAAAATACATCCAGTGGTGGCATTTTATCCGATATTGACCGGGAATTTCTGGAGCAGGTGGCACCGGATATGGAACTGGCGCCCACGCCCCGGAAACAGATGTACATTCAGAAACTTTATCTCTATATGAATATGACCAAACCCACGGACAAGCTGTTTTTGTCCTATGCCAAGGTAAGCGGGGAGGGAAAATCCCTGCGTCCTGCTTACCTCATTGCCACCATGAAAAGTCTTTTCCCCACGCTTACGGTGGAGCACCCGGAGGAGAAGGGCTGGGAGGCACAGCTTTACAATTACGAGGATGGACTGGATTTATTGGCGGCAAGCCTGCGGGAATATGCGGATGGCAGGGGAAAAGGGGAGATGCCTCTGCTGGGCAGCTTGTACGGGGGAGGGGAGAACTCCCTGGGTGGTCTTTATGATTGTCTGGAACAGGCGGCGTTTTTTACCCATCAGGACAGGAAACTTGCCAGAGCCACGGCGAAACTGCTGTATGGACAGATTCTGCAAAACAGCGTGAGCCGTCTGGAGCAGTTTGCCTCCTGCGAGTATGCCCATTTCCTTCAATATGGCTTGCAGCTTTCCCAGCGGGAAGAATACGAGTTTGAGGCGTCCGACCTGGGAACGATTTTCCATGGAATCCTGGAGATCTTTGGACATAAGGTGGAGGAACACGGCAGTACCTGGCTCACCTTTACCCCGGAGGAGGCGGCATTGTGGGTACATGAGGCGATTGAGGAATTTGCAGTCAACTATGGGGAAAGCATCCTCTACAGCAGTGCCCGCAGGGAGTATGTGCTGACCCGGATGGAGCGGGTGATGGGCAGAACGGTACGGACTCTGCAGCACCAGCTGCAGAAAGGCGTCTTTACCCCTAGCCAGTTTGAGATGAAATTTACCAGGACGGACACCCTTGCCGATGTGGATGTGAGCCTTTCTGCTCAGGAAAAAATGGAACTTACCGGGCGGATTGACCGGGTAGATACCGTTGAAACTTCGGACAAAGTTTATGTGAAGGTACTGGACTACAAATCCGGGCGCAAGCAGTTGGATTTGGTTTCCGTCTATTATGGCTTGCAGCTCCAGCTGGTGGTGTACCTCAATGCCGCAATGGAGAAGGAGAAAACCAGGCATCCGGGGCAGGAGGTGGTGCCTGCCGGAATTCTGTACTACCGCATGGCAGACCCGCTGGTGGAGGAAAGCGGCGAGAGCGAGGAGCAAATCCGCAATGAGATTTTCGGGCAGTTACGCACCGTGGGACTTTTAAACGAGTCGGAGGAGGTTCTCCGGCTGATGGATAAGGACAGCACCTCCAAGTCCGATGTCATTCCGGTGGAATGGAAAAAGGATGGCTCCCTCAGTGCCCGCTCCCAGGTGGCAAGCAAGGAACAATTCCAACAGATTTCAAGTTATGTAAACCAAAAGATTAAGCATATCGGAGCTGATATTTTAAAGGGAGAGATGGCGTTAAATCCTTATGAGAAGGGGCAGCAGTCCTCCTGCACCTATTGCAGCTACAAAAATGTGTGCGGCTTTGACAGGCAGATGCCGGGAATGGCGATGCGGCAGCTGGAAGAGCTCACCGAGGAACAGGTGTATGAAAAAATGACAGAGGCAGAAGGGAAGGGAGAGGCGTAATGCAGTTTACAGAGGAACAGCAACAGGTAATTGATTCCCGCGGAGAAAATCTGCTGGTGTCAGCGGCGGCGGGCAGTGGTAAGACGGCGGTTCTGGTAGAGCGGATTTTGCAGCGCATTCTGGAAGAAACGGAACCGGTGGACATCGACCGGATGCTGATTGTGACCTTTACCAACGCGGCGGCGGCAGAGATGCGGGAGCGAATCAGCCTCGCCATCAGCAAAGCGCTGGAGGAACATCCCGACAGTGTCCATTTGCAACGTCAGTCCACGCTGGTACACAGCGCCCAGATTATGACCATTGACAGTTTCTGCCTGTTTATCATCCGCAACAATTTTAATGACATCGGTTTAGACCCGGCGTTTCGTGTGGCGGACGAGGGAGAAGTGCGCCTTTTGGAGGAAGATACCATGGCGCAGCTTTTGGAGGAGGAATTTGCCGAAGGGCGGGAAACATTTTTAAACTGTGTGGAGACCTACAGCACCAACGGGCGGGAGCAGGCATTGGAGGAATGTATCAGCGGACTCTATCACTATGCCCTCAGTGACCCTTTCCCGGAGGTGTGGCTGGAACGTTGTAAAAAAGACTATGAAATCCATACGGTGGAAGAACTGGAGCAGAGCAGCTTTGTCCGCCTTGCAAAAGAGTTTGGGGCGCTGACCGTGGCTGGATGCCGGGAGCAGATACAGGCGGCACTGGCACTGTGCAACCGCCCGGACGGACCTTATATGTACGGGGAGGCGTTGGAGCAGGATTTGGAACTGTTGGAGCGCCTGGAAAAATGCGATTCTGTGGAAACCTGGCACGCCGCCCTGGGAGGCATGGCGTTTAAAACCCTTTCTTCCAAAAAGGATTCTTCGGTCAATCTGGGACTGCGGGAGCAGGCGAAGGAACTGCGGAACCAGTGTAAGGCGTCCTTACAGGACTTGCGGGACAAATACTTTGCCAAAGAGCCGGAACAGGTGGTGGAGCAGTGTGAACTGTGCAGCCCGGCGGTGGGCGAACTGCTGGATTTAAGCCTGAAATTCAAAGCGGCGATGGATGCGAAAAAACGGGAACGGGGTATCCTGGATTTCAGTGACATGGAGCATCTGGCACTGGAAATCCTGGTGGAACGGAAGGAGACAGAGAACCAAACGGTGGAAATCCTACCCTCCAAAACCGCGGAGGACTACCGGGATTTCTATGAGGAAATCATGATTGACGAGTACCAGGACTCCAACCTGGTGCAGGAATATCTCCTTGGCAGCATCGCCAAAGAGAACAACCGGTTCATGGTGGGGGATGTGAAACAGAGCATTTACAAATTTCGTCAGGCAAGACCGGAACTCTTTCTGGAAAAAATGAAGGTTTATGGCGAGGCGGAGAAAACGAGCCAGAATCGGATGATTAGTTTACATAAGAATTTTCGCAGCAGGGCAGAGATATTGGATGCCGTGAATTTCTGCTTTGATAAAATTATGGCGCCTGCGGTGGGAGGTATCGACTACACCGAGGCGGAGGCACTGTATCTGGGAGCCGACTATCCCGAAGGACCAGAGCCTGAAACTTACGCCACCGAGGTACTTCTGGTGCCAAAGGCATCGGAGGAAGAACAGGAGGATTTGGACAGCCGGGAAAAAGAGGCAGCGGTTATTGCCGGAAAAATCCGGGAGATGGTGGGGCATTTCCCGGTGACGGACAAGGAGACGGGGCAGCTGCGCCCTGCCAAATATCGGGATATGGTGATTCTGCTCCGCAGTGGCACCGGTTATGAGGATGCCCTGCGCACCATTCTGGAGCAGGAGGGGATTCCTGCCTACATCACCAGCAAGACCGGCTATTTTATGACCACGGAAATCCGTACTATTTTGCAGGTACTGAGGATATGGGATAATCCTTTACAGGACATTCCGCTGTATGGCGTGCTGACCTCTGTGTTTGCCGGTTTTTCCGAGGAGGAGATTGCCCAGATTCGCGGCATCACCACACCACCGAAGGGACGGCATAAGGTGGCTTTGTACGAAAGCCTGAAACGCTATGTGGAACTGGGAGAGGAAACCGGAGCAGAGGCAGAGAAGGAAAACGGGGACAGAGAATCAGTAGATACTGGGGCGGTAAGTGCTGAGCAGACGGGTGCGGCATGGAATCCAGAACTGGCAGAAAAAGTGTCAGATTTCCTAAACTGGCTGGCACTGTGGCGGGAGCGCACCACCTACATGCCCATCCATGAACTATTACAGACCCTGTTCCGGGAAAGCCACTATCTCCAATATGTGACGGCTTTGCCTGCGGGGGAGAAACGCCGTGCCAATGTGGAACTTCTCATGGAGAAAGCCAACGCCTTTGAGAAAACCAGCTTTTACGGATTGTTCCACTTCATCCGCTATCTGGAAAAAATCGAGAAGTACCAGGTGGACTACGGCGAGGCGGAGACATTGGATGAGAACGCGGATTTGGTTCGCATTATGACCATCCATAAAAGTAAGGGACTGGAATTTCCCATCTGTTTCGTAGCGGGACTTTCCAAGCGGTTCAACATGCGGGACACCACGAAAATGCTCCTCACTGACCCGGACATGGGAGTGGGAACGGATGCGGTGGATTTGGAGCGGCGCACCTTCCAGAAAACCATGCGGAAATCCGTGATGGCGGCGAAGATGCAGATAGACTCTTTAGGAGAGGAACTCCGGGTGCTGTATGTGGCGATGACCCGTGCCAAAGAAAAATTGATTCTTACCGGAATCGTGGAGGGACAGGATAAGTGGAAAAAGCAGCTTGCCAAAGCGTTACAGGGGGCAGAAACGGAAGGAAAACTGAACTTCCAGACCCTGACAAAGGCATCCTGTTTTCTGGACTATCTGCTCCCGGTGCTTTGCACCCATCCCGCCTTTGCAGGAATTTTACAGGAGGCAGAGCTGGAACTGCCCGGCGGTGCCATGGCGGAGGAGCAAGAATTTCCGAAACTCCTGGTGGAAGTGATGGATATGCCGGAGCTTGCAGCTCAGGAAGTGAACCGGGAACTGACTCGGCTGGAAGAACGGACAGCCCTGCAGGATGTGGTCCGTGGAAAGACAGCATTATCCGGACAGGAACAGCAGCTATTTGAACAACTGCGTACCCGTTTTGCCTGGAACTACCCCCATGCCAATCTTGCGAACCTTTATACCAAAACCACGGTATCGGAATTGAAAAAGACGGCAATGTCTGTGCTGGAAGAGAAGGAGGACGAGTCCTTCCATACTTTTAAAGAGGAGGAAATCGTTCCCTATGTGCCCGGATTTATGCGGGAGGAGGAAAAAGTAAGCGGCACCACCAGAGGAAGTGCTTTCCACAAGGTGCTGGAACTGCTGCCCCTCACGGATTTGCTGGAGCTGATGGAGGAGGGCGATTTAAAAAAAATGCAGACAGCGGTGGTGCAGGCGATGGATGCGTTAGCTGCGGATGGAAAACTGTCCAGAGAGTTCCGGGAAGTGGTGAATCCCAGAAAGATTGCTCATTTTCTCCAAAGCAGGCTGGCATTGCGCATGGCGCAGGCACAGAAACGGGGACAGCTTTACCGGGAGCAGCCCTTTGTGCTTGGTGTCCCGGCAGACCGCCTGGGAGCAGAATTTCCCCATGAGGAGATGGTACTGGTACAGGGAATCATCGATGTGTGCTTTGAGGAGGATGGAAAGATGATTCTTGCCGACTACAAGACGGATGTGGTGGAGCAGCCGGTGGAACTGGTGGAACGCTACCGCACCCAGCTTGCCTACTATAAGGAGGCACTGGAACGCCTGATAGAAAAAGAAGTGGCAGAGCAGATTATTTATTCCTTTCATTTTGAAAAGGAGATTTTGCTGTAACGGACGAATCTTGGCATCTTCACCTTCTGGGATTCCTTTAAAATGCAGGGGAAACCTATAAGCGTGGACATGCTGGGATTCTTATGGGCTGCTTGGAGTCCAATGAAACGATGCCTTACCCATAAGGACAGATTTATGGTGACTTTTATAGGTCTTCAAAAGGACATTTGGGCTGGAAATAGCGGATTTTTTTGCAAATTTGACTCATAAGGATAAGCACTACCTGGTACTTATAGGTAGAGGCTGCGCAATTATTCCAGAAAAACACCCATAAGATACGATCTTTATCATGGCTTATGGGTTTCAAAGAAAATTATAAGCTTTTTCTACGGCTTAAGAATGATGTTTTATTTGATGATCGTCAAATAAAATGTCATTTTTCTGATACACCGGAATAGCTTGACAGTTCCACCTATGTTTTGTATAGTAGGGAAGAACCAATACTTGCTGGGGGTGCTACGGCTGAGATTTTACCCTTATCATCTGACCCGGATAATACCGGCGTAGAGAAGCAGTCTCAAATTACTGTATAGTGACAAGGTGTAATAAAGATGTCACTATGCGTATAGAAAGCCTACAGAGAATTTGCATTGCAGATTCTCCAGAGCTGCTGTATGTCAGCAGCCTGCACTCCTCCGGTATGATGTTCAATAATCATATTCCAGGAGGATTTTTTTATGCAAAAGATCAAAACCAAACAAATCGTATTTTCCGCCATGGCTATTGCACTGGCAACCGTAATCGCTACGGTTATCAAACTGCCCAGCCTGCCCAATGGTGGTTCTGTCACTCTGTTCAGTATGTTGATTATCTGTCTGGTAGGCTACTGGTACGGACCCGTAACCGGCATCATTGCCGCAGTGGCTTATGGTGTGTTACAGTTTATCACAGGCCCCTATGTGGTACATCCGCTCCAGGTACTGTTGGACTATCCTCTGGCATTCGGCGCACTGGGACTGTCCGGTTTCTTCTATAAAAAGAAAAACGGTCTGGTTATCGGCTACATCGTAGGTGTATGCGGACGTTTCGTGATGCACATGATTTCCGGTCTGATTTTTTACACCGAGTATGTAGGAGATGCCCATGGAAACCTGGTAGCAATCTGGGGTTCCACTGTATACAATATGAGTTATATTGTGCCGGAGATGGTGCTGACTCTGATTCTGCTGGCAATCCCTGCAGTAAGAAAAGCAATGGATCGAATCAAGCAGATGGCGACAGAATAACACATAGGATTTGAAAAAGTAAATTTACTCCGTTAAAATAGCATTGTCATCGGAGGCAATCATTCATAATTAAGAAATGTAGCCGGATAAGATGCAGGCTGAGATGCCTGTGCCTTATCCGGCTTTTTAATTGCATAGGAAATTCCTTCCTATGCAATTAAATGCTCCGCATGGATGCGCAGCTCGCGGAGAAGTAGTTTATGCTACGCATACCGCTCGCGCGCGCAAAGAGTCGGCAAGCGACTCTTTGTTCTACACTGTTAGTTTAGGAGGCACATGCAATGAACTTTTCAAAGGGAAAAATTATTCAGCCCTTGTTTAAAATCGGACTCGCCACGCCCTGTTCTTCCTTTGTACAAATCGTGCTGTGTATGGTATATTTGATTTATATGGAAAGAAAGAGAAAGGGCAGAGAATGATGTTTTCCTATATTTTATTTGATTTGGACGGCACCCTCACCGACCCGAAAAAGGGAATCTGCACCTGTGTCCAGTACGCCCTTCACAAAATGGGAATGGAGGAGCCGGATCTGGACAAGCTGGAGCCTTATATCGGACCGCCGCTGCTGGACAGCTTTATGGAATTTCACGGGATGACCGAGGAGCAGGGCCTTTTGGCAATCCAGTATTACCGGGAGCGGTTCAAGGACACCGGCATTTTTGAAAATGAGATTTATCCGGGAGCGGAACAGATGCTTGCCGCCTGCAAGGAGGCGGGAGCGGCACTGGCGATTGCCTCCAGCAAACCCGGCGTCTTTGTGAGACGGATTCTGGAGCATTTCCACATTGACAGCTACTTTGATGTGGTGGTGGGAAGTGAGTTAGATGGAACCCGCGGTAAAAAAGAGGAAGTGGTGGAGGAGGCTCTGCGCCAGCTCTACGAACTGCGGGGAGAGAAACTCACCAGAGAAAATACGGCGATGGTGGGCGACCGGAAGTTTGACATCCAGGGAGCGAAAGAAAATGGCATCGTGGCAGTGGGCGTTTCCTTCGGCTATGCACCACAGGGAGAACTGGAGGCAGAAGGCGCGGACTTTATCGCCGACACCATGGAGCAGCTGCAGGATTATCTGACGAAGGGAAAGTAGGAGAGGGTATGAAAAACGAATCGACAACCTTACTGGAAATCTGCTGTGGCTGTCTGGAGGATGCACTGGTGGCAGACGAGACAGGGGCAGACAGGATTGAATTAAACAGCGCTTTGTATCTAGGAGGGCTGACCCCTTCCATGGCAACTCTGCAGGCAGTCAAGGAAGGCTGTTTCCTCCCGGTGGTGGCAATGGTGCGCCACAGAGGGGGCGGTTTCTGCTACGGGGAGACGGAATATAAACTGATGTTAAAAGAGGCAGAGCTGTTATTGCAAAACGGGGCGGATGGACTTGCCTTCGGCTTTTTGCAGGAGGACAGAAACCTGGATGTGGAACGGACGAAAGCCTTCGTGGAACTCATTCATTCTCAGGGAAAAGAGGCAGTATTCCATCGAGCCATCGACTGCGTGCCGGATATGGAGCAGGCATTGGAAAACCTGATTGGCTGCGGCGTGGACAGAGTGCTCACCAGCGGAGGAAAAGCCACTGCCTGGGAAGGCCGGGAACTGCTGGCAAAGCTCCAGAAACAGTACGGAGAAGAAATCCAGATACTTCCGGGAAGCGGACTGCGGAAGGAAAATGCCGTAGAATTCGTGAGACAGACAGGGGTACATCAGATCCACAGCTCCTGCCGTGGCTGGAAACGGGACAATACCGGCGTGACGGAAAGTGTGACCTTTGCCTACTGTCCGGGGGAACATGCCTCGGACTATGAGGTGGTGAGCCGGGAGGAAGTGGAGGCACTCCGCAGAGCGTTGTGATTTATGACACATAGGTCAGTTTGCACAACTGGTAAGAGTGGCAAACATGTGTCACAGAAAGGTTTTACCATGAAATTTACAGGAAAAAAGAAAGAGCGCCCCGCCTTGTCTGAGGAACAGCAGACTCTGGCGAAGTGGCGCAGGAAAAATTATATAGGAACGGCACTCTTTGCCGTGGCGTTCAGCATCTTCTTAAACCAGCTTTTTGTCCTGGGACATCTGACGGAGCTTTCCCCCAAATACACAGCGGTGGCAAGCAAGCAGTTCAGCGTTCCTCTGGGACTGGGCTTGTTTTTGTACGGCGTATGTTCTCCCATTGTGGAGGAACTGATTTTCCGTGGACTGGTACAGCGGGGGCTGAACCGCCTGTTTGCCAGAATACGGCAGGGCACCTATCTTTCTGTTCTGGTGACCGCACTGCTCTTTGCCATCTATCACGGCAATCTGGCGCAGGCGATGTTTGCCTTTCCCATGGGAGTGCTGATTGGCTTATCCTATGTCCGGCTGTTGTCCATTTATGCACCCATTGTCTTTCATGTCTGCGCCAATGTGACCACTCTGATTGCCGGAGGCGTTTTCGGGTTCCCGGAGGGCTGGAAAGGGGGCTTAAATTGTGTGCTTTTCGCCACAATTTGTCTCATCATCTTCTGGTGGCAGGCGGACAAAGAAAAAATCCGTAAAAAGTTGAAAGAAAAACAGGGATAAGTTGCGTAAGACAACCGGTTTATAAGGATGCAATAATAAAAAGAAAACTGAAAAATGCAAAGAAAATAAATAGAAGTCAAATTATTAGACAACTCACAGGAAAAAACCTATTTACAAAGGAATAAAAACAGGTGTATAGTATACACGAAGGTCACAAAGGCGTGCGTTCGCATGTTCTTTGTGACCTTCTTTTATTTCATAGGAAACTTCCTCCTATGAAATAAAAGAACGCTCCGCGTGGAGCGCACTGCGGCGGAAAAGAATGATGTCGTTAAAACGACCCGCCGCAGGCGGAGAATCCTGCAAGCAGGATTCTATTGTTTTCGAATAGGAGGACAGTGTAAAAAATAAGCTCGATCGCTTACTTTTCACACAGCTATTTGTGTCGCGGGCGCCACAAAATAGCCCTTATCGCAGAACCAAATCTGAAATTTGATTCGCGATTCCTCCAACGCAAAAAGCGTCTGCGGAATGGAGAATATTATGTTTGATGTAAAGAGAGAAGTTCCCCAGGCACCCCTATATCGGGAATCCTTTGAACATGATAACTGTGGTATCGGTGCCTGCGTCAATATCAAGGGCAGAAAAAGCCGTGAGACGGTGGAAAATGCTCTGAAGATTGTGGAAAACCTGGAGCATCGTGCCGGTAAGGATGCCGAGGGAAAAACCGGTGACGGCGTGGGTATTTTGACGCAGATTCCCCATAAATTTTTCCAGAAAGTAACGAAACCCCTGGAAATCGAACCGGGTGGTGAGAGAGAATACGGTGTAGGTATGTTTTTCTTCCCTCAGGATGAACTGAAACGCAATCAGGCGAAGAAAATGTTTGAAATCATCGTACAGAAGGAGGGACTGGAATTCCTGGGCTGGCGTGAAGTGCCCACCATCCCCTCTGTGCTGGGTCACAAGGCAGTAGAGTGCATGCCCTGTATTATGCAGGGATTTGTGAAAAAACCTGCTAAAGTGGCAAAAGGTCTGGACTTCGATCGAATGTTATACATCGTGCGGAGAGTCTTTGAACAGTCCTCCGAGGACACCTATGTGGTTTCTCTTTCCAGCCGTACCATTGTATACAAAGGGATGTTCCTGGTGGGACAGCTTCGTACCTTCTTTTCTGATTTACAGGATAAAGATTATGAGTCCGCGATTGCCATCGTGCATTCCCGTTTCTCTACCAATACCAATCCCAGTTGGGAGCGTGCCCATCCCAACCGTTTCATCGTACACAACGGTGAGATTAACACCATCCGTGGCAACGCCGACAAGATGTTAGCCCGTGAGGAAAACATGGAATCCGAGCATTTAAAGGGCGAACTTTCCAGAGTGCTTCCGGTGGTCAACACCTCCGGCTCCGACTCTGCGATGCTGGATAACACCCTGGAATTTTTGGTAATGAGTGGCATGGATCTGCCCCTGGCGGTGATGATTACCATTCCCGAACCCTGGGCAAACAACAAGACCATGTCCCAGAAGAAAAAGGATTTCTACCAATATTATGCAACCATGATGGAGCCCTGGGACGGACCCGCCTCCATTCTTTTCTCCGATGGCGATGTGATGGGCGCCGTGCTTGACCGTAACGGTCTGCGCCCTTCCCGCTACATGATTACCGATGACGATACCCTGATTCTTTCCTCCGAGGTGGGCGTTCTTCCTATCGACCCGACCAAAATCGTGGTAAAAGAAAGACTCCGTCCCGGCAAAATGCTTCTGGTGGATACGGTGCAGGGCAGAGTGATTGGGGATGACGAGTTAAAGGAGCGTTACGCCAGCAGACAGCCCTACGGCGAGTGGATTGACAGCAACATGGTTAACCTGAAAGATTTAAAGATTCCCAACCAGCGCGTGCCGGAGCTGACCTACGAGGAGCGCCAGCGTCTGCAGAAAGCCTTTGGCTACACCTACGAGGAGATGAAAGCCAGTATCCTTCCCATGGCAAAGAACGGAACGGAGGCCATCGCCGCTATGGGCGTGGACACTCCCATTCCCGTGTTGAGCAAAAGCTACCATCCTTTGTTCCATTACTTCAAACAGCTTTTTGCCCAGGTAACCAACCCGCCTATTGATGCCATCCGTGAGGAAGTGGTTACCAGTACCACCGTTTACATCGGAACCGATGGAAACCTGTTGGAGGAGATGCCGAAAAACTGTAACGTTTTGAAGGTTAACAATCCGATTCTCACCAATACGGATTTGATGAAAATCAAAAATATGAAGGCAGAAGGCTTTAAGGTGGAAGTGATTCCTATCATTTACTACACCGGAACCAGCATGGAAAAAGCCATTGACCGCCTCTTTGTGGAAGTAGACCGGGCATATCGTGACGGCGTGAACATTATCATTCTTTCCGACCGGGGCGTAGATGAAAACCATGTGGCAATCCCTTCTCTCTTAGCGGTTTCTGCCCTGCAGCAGCACCTGGTTACCACCAAAAAACGTACCAGTGTGGCAATGATTGTAGAGTCCGGCGAACCCCGCGAGGTTCACGATTTCGCAACCCTGTTAGGATACGGTGCCTGTGCCGTCAACCCTTACCTGGCACTGGACACCATCAAGGAACTGATTGACAACCACATGCTGGACAAAGACTACTATGCCGCTGTGGACGATTACAACAGCGCTGTCCTTCATGGCATTGTAAAGATTGCTTCCAAGATGGGTATTTCCACCATCCAGTCCTACGAGGGCGCGAAGATTTTCGAGGCAATCGGCATCAGCTCCGAGGTCATTGACAAATATTTCACCGGCACGGTAAGCCGTGTAGGTGGCATTACCTTAAAGGACATTTCCAAACAGGTGGAGGAACTGCACACCCACGCCTTTGACCCTCTGGGACTGGATGTGGATCTGACGCTGGACAGCGTGGGACATCACCAGATGCGCAGCGGTGCAGACGAACACCTTTACAATCCTGCCACCATCCATCTCCTCCAGGAGTCCACGAAACGGGGCGACTATGAGATGTTTAAGGAGTACACCGCTCTGGTAAACGACGAGGATTCCGTTAAGAACCTCCGCGGTCTGTTAGATTTTAACTACCCGAAAAAAGGCGTGCCCATCGAGGAAGTGGAGAGCGTGGATAAGATTGTGCGCCGGTTCAAGACCGGAGCCATGTCCTATGGTTCCATCTCCAAGGAGGCACATGAGACACTGGCCATCGCCATGAACAACCTTCACGGAAAATCCAACACCGGTGAGGGCGGCGAGGATATCGAGCGTCTCACCATCGGACCGGACGGACTCAACAAATGCTCTGCCATCAAGCAGGTGGCATCCGGGCGTTTCGGCGTTACCAGCCGCTATCTGGTAAGCGCCCAGGAGATTCAGATCAAAATGGCACAGGGAGCGAAACCCGGTGAGGGCGGCCACCTTCCCAGTGGAAAAGTTTATCCCTGGGTGGCAAAAACCCGTCACTCCACACCTGGTGTAGGGTTGATTTCTCCCCCGCCTCACCACGATATTTATTCCATCGAGGATTTGGCACAGCTGATCTTCGATTTGAAAAATGCCAATAAAGCGGCAGATATTTCCGTAAAACTGGTATCGGAGGCTGGCGTTGGTACCGTTGCCGCCGGTGTAGCCAAAGCGGGAGCACAGGTCATTCTGGTGTCCGGTTACGATGGAGGTACCGGTGCAGCACCCAGAAACTCCATCCACAATGCAGGACTTCCCTGGGAGCTGGGACTGGCAGAAACCCACCAGACACTGATTCAGAATGGTCTGCGAAACAAAGTCCACATCGAAACTGATGGAAAGCTGATGAGTGGACGGGATGTGGCAATCGCCGCCATCTTAGGTGCCGAGGAATTCGGCTTTGCCACCGCACCTTTGGTAACCATGGGCTGTGTGATGATGCGTGTCTGCAACCTGGATACCTGCCCGGTAGGTGTGGCAACCCAGAACCCGGAACTGCGCAAGCGTTTCCGCGGCAAACCGGAATATGTGGAAAACTTTATGAAATTTATCGCACAGGAGCTGCGGGAATACATGGCAGCACTGGGCGTGCGTACTGTAGATGAACTGGTAGGCCATACCGAACTTCTGAAGATGAAGGACAACCTGAACGACAGACAGAAGGAAATGGACTTACACCAGATTCTGGATAACCCTTACGAGGGAACGAAACAGAAATTTACCTTTGATCCGAAACAGGTTTATGATTTCAAGCTGGAGAACACCCTGGATGAAAAGGTACTGTTAAAGCAGTTAGACAAGGCGATCTCCACCAAACAGAAACGCAGTATCGAGGTGGATGTAACGAACACCGACCGTGCCTTTGGCACCATCCTCGGTTCGGAAATCACCAAGCGTCTGGGAGACGATGTGGAGGAGGATACCTACCGGGTGCTGTGTAATGGTGCCGGCGGTCAGTCTTTCGGAGCCTTCATCCCGAAAGGCCTGACCCTGGAACTGGTGGGCGACAGCAACGACTACTTCGGAAAAGGACTTTCCGGCGGTAAGCTGATTGTGTACCCTCCCAAGGGCAGCAAGTTTAAACAGGATGAAAACATCATCATCGGCAACGTGGCACTCTACGGAGCCACCAGCGGAAAAGCCTTTATCAACGGCGTGGCAGGCGAGCGGTTCTGCGTGAGAAACTCCGGTGCCATCGCGGTAGTAGAGGGCGTGGGCGACCATGGCTGTGAGTACATGACCGGAGGACGTGTAGTCGTTCTCGGTCAGACCGGTAAAAACTTTGCGGCAGGCATGAGCGGCGGTATCGCCTATGTGCTGGACGAGGATAACGATTTGTATACCAGACTCAACAAGGAAATGGTTTCTTCCTATGAGATTACCTCCAAGTACGATGTGCTGGAGTTAAAGGATATGATTAAAGAGCATGTGGCACTCACTAACTCCGAAAAGGGTAAGGAAATCCTGGATAACTTCGGAGAGTATCTGCCTAAATTCAAAAAGATTATCCCCCATGACTATGAGCGGATGCTGCGGTTGATTGTACAGATGGAGGAGAAGGGCTTGAGTGCGGAGCAGGCACAAATCGAGGCTTTTTACGCCAATAAAGGGCATTAGCTTGGAAAGGTAAGGTTACGAATATGGGAAAACCGACAGGATTTTTAGATTACGAGCGTGAGGTTTCCACAGCGGTGAAACCCTTAAAGCGCATTAAAAATTTTAATGAATTTCACGAACATCTTCCCATGGAGAGACAGCGGCTCCAGGGAGCAAGATGTATGGATTGCGGTGTACCGTTTTGTCAGTCCGGCATGACCCTTTGCGGCATGACCAGTGGCTGTCCCCTTCACAATCTGGTGCCGGAGTGGAACGACCTGGTTTACACCGGAAATCTCCATGAGGCATACAACCGCCTCCACAAAACCAACAACTTCCCGGAGTTTACTTCCAGAGTCTGCCCCGCCCTGTGCGAAAATGCCTGCACCTGTGGCTTAAACGGCGACCCGGTGGCAACGAAGGAAAATGAGTATGCCATTATTGAAAATGCTTATAAAGAGGGCTATGCGGCAGCCAGACCGCCTAAGGTACGCACCGGCAAAACCGTAGCGGTTATCGGCAGCGGCCCCTCTGGTCTGGCGGTGGCAGACCAGTTGAACCGCAGAGGACATCTGGTTACCGTCTTTGAGCGCTCCGACAGGATTGGCGGTCTGTTGATGTACGGCATCCCCAACATGAAACTGGAGAAACGTATTATCGACCGTAAGATTGATGTGATGAAAGAGGAAGGTGTCATTTTTGTCACCAATGCAGATATCGGACGGGACATCAAGGCAGAGAAACTGTTGAAGGATTTCGACAGGGTGGTGCTTGCCTGTGGCTCCTCCAATCCCCGTGACATCAAGGCACCGGGACGGGATGCAAAGGGCATCTATTTTGCAGTGGATTTTCTGAAAGCCAACACCAAGAGCCTGTTAGACTCCAACTTTGAGGACAAGGCGTATGTGGAGACGAAGGATAAAAATGTGGTCATCATCGGTGGCGGTGACACGGGAAATGACTGTGTGGGAACGGCAATCCGCCACGGCTGCAAATCGGTCACCCAGATTGAGATGATGCCCAAGGCACCGGACACCAGAGCGGAGAACAATCCCTGGCCCGAATGGCCGAAAATCTGCAAGACCGATTACGGTCAGGAGGAGGCAATCGCAGTATTTGGCCACGACCCGCGGATTTATGAGTCCACGGTGAAAGAGTTTCTCAAGGATAAAAACGGAAATCTGAAAGCTGTCAAGGTGGTCAAGCTGAAATGGACGAAGGATGCAGAAACCGGACGGATGAAGATGGAGGAAATCGCCGGAAGTGAAAAAGAGCTTCCCTGCGAAGTACTCATCATCGCCGCAGGCTTTCTGGGCAGCCAGAAGTATGTCACCGATGCCTTTAAAGTCGATGTGGACGGACGCACCAATGTGGCAACCGCACCGGGCAGCTTTAAGACCAACGTGGAGCGTGTATACACGGCTGGGGACATGCACACGGGACAGTCTCTGGTGGTGAAAGCCATCCGGCAGGGCAGGGAATGTGCAAGAGAGGTGGACAACAGCCTCATGGGTTATTCCAACCTGGTGGTGCAGTAAAATTTCAGACAGTACCGGAGCGCGTTGTGGCTCGGTGCGCAGGAGTATAATTCAAGGCGAGATGATTCATCCCGCCTTGTTTGTTGTGCTGGTATATGATAAAATAAGAAAATTAACAAAAGGGAGGGAAAGCGATGGCAGAACAATATGCAGGGGACAAAGCTGGGATGCCGGGGTTAGAAAAACGGTGGCAGGAGGACGATACCGACTTTAAGGTGCTGGAGTCGCCCTGTGCCAGTTGTACCTTTTTAAAAGAAGGGGAGACAGAGGAATGTCAGGTTTATACACCTCTGCCCTGGGACATTTTCACGGGAAAGCTGGAGTGTCCGGACTACCGGAGAAAAAGTGAGAAGGGTGTTCTGGAATACAAGGCAGTAGGGAATAAGAAAGAAATACTGGAATACACCTTTTTGCCGGAGGAGGCGAGCCGCCAGGTACATAATCACGAGGCACTGGCAATCTGGGGCTACGATGGCAAAACTCCGGTATGCTGTGGCGTTTTTACCCAGAAGGATTTGGGGAACCAGACGGCGGTGGTGTTGCAGTATCTCTGTACCAGTGAGGCTTACCGGAGTCAGGGCATGACCAGAAAGCTGATGGAATATGCCGCAGAACTCTTTGAACAGCAGGAGATTGCCGGAATTCTGGCATTTTCCCAGGGGAAAGAATCCAGTCCTGAGGGGAAAAAGATGCAGGATGCCTTTTTACAGGCACTGGGATTTGAAGAATATATCAGGCAGTATCAGGTTATCGAATACCCGTATAGCGCCCTGGATTCTGACAAATTGCAGCCCTTTTTAAAGAAAAGGGACGGTCACCTCTGCTCTCTGGATATAGCGACCCGGAGCAGGCTGTTACAGATAAACCGGAAGATGGAGCGGCGGCTTTTGTACTATTTCAGTGACGATACCGTGTCTCCGGACAGTCTGGCTTATGTGGAGAACGGTGCGGTACTGGGAGCAGTGATTCTGGATGAACGGGAAAATTATCAGCTTTGCATCCGCTATCTCTATGTGCATCCCGATGCCACAGATAAAACGATTTTATTAAAACTGTTGGGGGCGGTGCTGGCAAAACAGAAGGAACGGAAAGAGGAGGGAAATATCCTTATTTTTGCGCCGGAGGAGCGAATCAGCAGGCTGATGGAATATTTCTTCGGGGAGCCTTCCAAACGATACGACAGAACCATGTATCTCATGCAATAGCGGAAAGGGAAATTTATGGGAAAAGACTTTCAAACAGCGGCAACACAGAAAAAGGAAAAGGATGCGCCGGTTCCGGTGCAGGCAAGAGGGGCAGCGCAGATACAGGACAGTGGGATGTATTCTCCTATAGAATTGTTGGATTTCCAACAGACACAGCAGGCGCAGAAGGAAAAACAGCCGGCACCTCACCTTGCCACAAGGAAAAGAAATATTTCCTCCCTGCAACATGGGGAAAAGGAAGATCAGTCCGTGGATATCCAGGAGACGGAAGAACGGAAAAGTTTCTTAAGTGCCGAGAAGATGCAGACCGTGACGGACAATATGGAAAAACAGAAAACCGCCATGAAAAGCGAGGTGCTGGATGCGGAGAACCATCTACGGAGAACCTATGCCGAAATGGTTTCCCATGGATTCGGAAGTTTTTCTTTTTTCAATATCAAAAGACAGCTTGGCAGACTGCTGACTTTGCAGACCGTCTGGAATCAGCGGATCAGCGACCCGAAAACCTGTGAGCTGTTACAGATTGAGACAACGGATAAACGGTATCAGCAAATGATTCAGGAAGTGCTGGCGGCGGTGGAGTCCTACTGCGCCAAGCATACGCGTAAGGGGAAAAGCCTCCGGGCGCAAAGACGGCTGGACATGGTGGAAAGCCTTTCGGTACACCTGGACACCCTTCGGAGAATGTCCGGCGATTTTGTGACCATGAAAAAAGAATTTGACTATGCGGAGAAAGACGCGGAGGGCTATCTGGAGGCACAGACGGATGATGCGGTTAAGCTTTTGTCGGAAAAGAAAAAGGACGCAATTAAAAATTACTCCATGCAGGACAATTTTTTTGAAAAGAACGGTAAAATTTTTGCAAAATACCAGTGCATTAATGGTTTGAAACGTGGGAGATTCTCCTGGGATGAATTCAGTCCCGAACAGCAGGAAATTTTGAAAAAATCCATGAAGGAACTGGACGAAATACTGACAGAATCGGAGCGGAAGGAGGATACCCTGCTGTACCGTGGGGTAAATCTGGGCAAGGTTCTGGGAGACAGACTGACCTCGCCGGAGAAACTGGTGGGAAAAGTGATTACCGATGCCGGTTTTCTGAGCACCAGTACCCAGGAGAAAACAGCGGAGGATTTTATCGGACGTTCTGCCAAATTCAAATTTATGAGCCAGCTGGTAAAGAGCCAGGGACAGATTACCCCCTTTTCCGGTTCCATGTTTACCGGGGAGTGTAAATTGAAAATCCTTTCCAGAAAAGGTTCCCACGGATTCGATATTGCAGGAGAAAGTGATTACGAGACGGAAAAAGAAGTAATGTTTGCATCGGGCACGCGCATGGTCATCCGAAAACTGGAAACCGTGGAAAACTACGATTTGACATTAACGGAAGATGATATCATGCAGTACAATACATTAAAAGGAAAAATGGCGGTGGATTTCTCCAGAGCGGGATATTCCTTTACCGTCCAGGTTCCTGTGTTTGAGGTTGAAATTCGGTAATGAAAAAGAAAAAAGGAATTCTGACAGTGGTGTTTTACTGTCTGCTGGTTGTGTTGGCGATAGGACTCTTTTCAGCGGGGGTACAGAACCACCTGGTGTCAGAGGAACTACAGTTTTTGAATGAGGGCTGGACAGTCCGGATTAACGAAAAGCAGTATGAGAATGTGGACTTGTCGGATTTTTATTTTAACATTTTAAGCCGGGGCGATGTGCTGACCATGACCACAACGCTCCCGGAATTTGAGGAAGGAAAATGTCTCACCATGAAA
>CAKRTZ010000035.1 GCA_934402515.1 uncultured Lachnospiraceae bacterium | reverse complement strand
TATGAAACATAAAAAAGACTGGATTTTGATAGGAAGTTTTTTAGGGATTGCTCTCATAGCAGCGTCTGTTCTGTACTTTTTCACCGCCCGGGGAACCCAGGTGGTGGCGAAAGTGGATGGACAGGAAGTGGGCAGATGGTCACTTGAGACTTCTGTGGATAAAATAATTGAAACGGAGACTGGTCAAAACCATCTGGTCATCGCCGGGGGCAAGGCATCCATTGTGGAGGCAGACTGTCCCGATGGAATCTGTGTGAAACAGGGAAAAATCAGCCATACCGGACAAACCATTGTGTGTCTGCCCCATAAGCTGGTTATCGAGATTACAGGGAAAGCGGAGGAGAACGGACTTGACGCAGTGGCAAAGTAAAGCCACAAAGGTGGCATTTTCAGGACTGATGCTGGCACTGACCCTGGTGTTGTCCTATGTGGAATCTTTGCTACCTCTCACCATTGGCATACCGGGAGTAAAACTGGGACTTGCCAATCTTGCAGTTCTTTTGACATTGTATGCATCGGGATGGCAGATGGCACTGGGGATTGATGTACTCCGGGTGGTATTATCCGGTTTTTTATTTGGCAATTTTGCGGCAATTTTGTACAGTATGGCAGGGGCTTTGGTGAGCTTTGGAGCCATGGTACTTCTAAAAAGATTCCGGTTTTCCATGAGCACGGTGAGTATTGCCGGAGGGGTGTTCCACAATCTGGGACAACTGGTGGTGGCAGTCTGTGTGGTGGAAAATCTCCATCTGTTTTATTATTTGCCATGGTTGATTGTTGCGGGAATGATAACCGGAGCATTGATTGGAATTGTGGCAAGGGTGACCTGGCGGTATGTGAACCGCATGTGGCAGGAATATTAGCTGGTGGAAGAAAAACAAGTGAAGAAATGAGGAAATTATGATTGGATTTGTGAGAGGAATCATTGCGGATAAAGAGGAAGACTGTGTGGTACTGGATGTAAACGGTCTGGGTATCAACGTGTATGTTTCCGGCAGGACGGCGGAATATCTGCCGAGAGTGGGGCAGGAGGCGAAGATTTATACCTACACCTGTGTGCGGGAGGATGCCTTTTTACTCTATGGGTTTCTGACCAAGGATGATTTGAATATTTTTAAGAAACTGATCGGGGTTAATGGAATCGGACCCAAAGGTGGCCTTGCCATTCTCTCGGTACTGACACCGGATGACTTGCGCTTTGCCATTCTTTCAGGGGATGCTAAAGCGATCAGCAGGGCACCGGGAATTGGAGCCAAGACGGCGGAACGAGTGATTCTGGAGCTTAGGGACAAGGTTTCCATTCAGGAGACACAGATTGGGGGAGAGACGGCTGCCTATACCCATGCGGATGAGAATCTTTCTGTGAGAAACGATGTGGTAGAGGCTCTGGTAGCATTAGGCTACACTTCTACGGACGCCCTTAAGGCCATTAAACAGGTGGAAAATTATGAGACGATGGACATTGAACAGCTGTTAAAGGCAGCCCTGAAACACATGTTTTAAAATAATGTGAAATGCATACGGAAACGAGGAGAAGTATGGCAAGATCGATTGAGACGAATGTAACAGAAGAGGATGTACGCCTGGAGGGATCACTGCGTCCTCAGACATTAAAAGAATATATCGGACAGGAAAAAGCCAAGGAAAGTCTCCAGATCTATATTGATGCGGCAAAGAGCCGGGGAGAGAGTCTGGATCATGTACTGTTTTACGGCCCTCCAGGACTGGGAAAGACGACGCTGGCGGGAATTATTGCCAACGAGATGGGAACTCATATGAAGGTGACCAGTGGACCGGCAATTGAGAAACCAGGAGAAATGGCGGCAATTTTAAATAATCTGCAGGAGGGAGATGTACTTTTTGTGGATGAGATCCACCGCCTGAACCGACAGGTGGAGGAGGTTTTGTATCCGGCCATGGAGGATTTTGCCATTGACATTATGATTGGAAAAGGCTCTTCCGCACGTTCCATCCGTCTGGATCTGCCAAAATTTACCCTGGTGGGAGCAACCACCAGGGCCGGTATGCTGTCTGCACCGCTCCGGGATCGGTTTGGCGTCATCCACCGTCTGGAATTTTACTCGGATGAGGAATTAAAACTTATTATCCAGCATTCCGCACGCCTGTTAAATGTGGAAATTGATGAGGGAGGAGCCATGGAACTGGCACGCCGCAGCAGAGGAACGCCCAGACTTGCCAACCGCATTTTAAAAAGAGTCCGGGATTTTGCCCAGGTACGCTATGACGGGAAAATTACTGAAGACATTGCGAATACTGCATTGGATCTCATGGATGTGGACAAGCGGGGGCTGGATCATATAGACAGAAATATTTTATTCACAATGATCGAAAAGTTTAACGGCGGCCCGGTGGGACTGGATACGCTGGCTGCTGCTATCGGAGAGGATTCCGGCACCATTGAGGATGTGTACGAGCCGTACCTTATCAAGAATGGGTTTTTGAATCGCACACCCAGAGGACGGGTGGTGACAGAATATGCCTATGCACATTTAGGGGTTGAAATTATCTGACGATATGCTATATAATAGATGTTGTATATTTATCAAATGATGAGCGGCATATTTTGTAGCGAGGGTTTACGTTATGTCACAGAAGACAGATACCGAAGTAATCATTGGTGGAAAAGTATTTACATTAAGCGGTTATGAGAGTGAGGCATATTTGCAGAAGGTGGCCTCTTATATCAATAACAAGCTTGCCGAGTATAATAAGGTGGATAGCTTTAAACGCTTGCCGGGAGATATGCAGAATGTTCTCTTGCAGTTGAACGTGGCGGACGACTATTTTAAAGCCAAGAAGCAGATTGAACTGTTGGAGGAAGATATCCGCAATAAGGAAAAGGAATTATATGACCTGAAGCATGAACTGATTGCTTCTCAGATCAAGCTGGAAAATGCGGAAAAAGCTGCGAAGGATGCACAGGTGCAGTCCAATGAGAACACCCGTAAAATCATGCGTCTGGAGGCAGAACTCAAAGAACAGAAAAAATAATAGGAACGATACGAAAGCTGTCTTTTCCAAAGGAGAGGACAGCTTTTTTAGAATTACGATGTGAATTTCAGGAGAAAAAAGATGCCGGAATTATTAAGCCCAGCAGGAAACTGGGACAGCTTTATAGGAGTCATGAACGCAGGAGCAGATGCCATCTATCTGGGGGGCGACAAATTTAATGCCCGTGCCTATGCGGATAATTTCACCACAGAACAGCTGGTGGAAGCACTGCAGCTGGCTCATCTTCATGGAAAGAAGATTTACCTGACCCTGAATACACTCATTAAGGAACGGGAATTCGGGGAACTTTATGATTATATTGCGCCTCTTTATGAAGCCGGACTGGATGGAATTATCATACAGGATTTCGGAGTCCTTTCTTTCTGCAGGAAACATTTTCCGGGCATGGAGCTGCATGCCAGTACCCAGATGACGGTTACAGGATCGGAGGGGGTGCGCTTTTTGCAGGAACAGGGTGTATGCCGGGTGGTTCCTGCCAGAGAACTGTCGTTGGAAGAACTGATCTGCATGAAAAGGGAGACGGGAGTGGCTCTGGAAACCTTTATCCATGGGGCGATCTGTTATTGTTATTCCGGACAATGCCTGTTCAGCAGCTTTCTCGGCGGACGAAGCGGCAACAGAGGCCGGTGTGCCCAGCCCTGCCGATTACCCTATACGGTGAAGGGGAAGGAAGGTTATCCTTTATCCTTAAAGGATATGTGTACCATTGAACTTCTTCCCAGGCTGATTGATGCAGGAATAGATTCCTTTAAAATCGAAGGCAGAATGAAAAAACCTGCTTATGCAGCGGGAGTGACGGCCATTTATCGTAAATATATGGATCGCTATCTGGCAGATCCTGATCCTGTGCATTACCAGGTAGAGCAAAAGGATTTGGAAATTTTGTCCAAGCTTTATATCCGAAGTGAACGTTCCCAGGGTTACTATGAGCGCCGCAATGGCAGAGAAATGATTACTCTGGATAAACCGGGCTATGTGGGAACTGATGAGGCATTAGCACAGCATATTACCGAGGAATATGTGAGGGAACTTCCCAGACTCCCTATAGAGATGGAAGTGGAACTTACCGTAGGACAGCCGGCACAGGTAACGATCAGAGAACAGCAGCAAGGAAAAGTACAGGAATGCGTGATTACGGGGAAGACGGTACAGGCTGCGCAGAATCGTCCGGCAGCAGAAGCAGATATCCAGAAACAGTTTGCCAAACTTGGCAATACTTCCTTTGTATTAGCAAATTTTTCCTGTAACATGAAAGGAGAAGTCTTTGTCCCCGTGGGAGAATTAAATGCTCTTCGCAGGGAAGCGGTGGAGGCCTTACAGCAGAACTTGTGGAAATCCTGGAAACGGACAGTGCCGGAAGTGGCTGCAGAAGAACAGGAAGAGGTGATAAGTCAGAGAAAACCCTCGAAAAACCTCAGCATTTCTATTGTAAGTTCCGGACAGCTACAGGCATTGACGGAGAAGATCAGGCAGTGGAAAACTGTGTCCCGTGTTTATATTCCGGATCAACTGTGGGAAAAAGGATGGAAACAAATCGAGCAGTTACAGTCGGAAGGAAAGCAATGCTATCTGCGGCTTCCGAGAATTTCCAGAGGAGAATGGAAAAGAAAACTGGAAAAGATACTCCCCAAGGCGGACGGTGTGTTATTTGCCAATCTGGAACAATTACAGTATCTACGGGAGTGTGGCATCGAAGGGTCTCGCGTGGCAGATTCTTCCCTGTATGTTTGGAACCGGGAGGCAGAACGGTTTTTGTCTACCTATGCGGATGAAATCACATTACCACTGGAATTAAATCAATATGAAAAGCGGGAACTGGGAGAAGGTTGCTTTGAGGAAGTGCTTTACGGCAGGACAGCATTGATGCATACCGCCAACTGCATTCGTAAGACCTGCGGAACCTGTGGTAATGGAAGGAACGGAGAGGCAGAATTCTGGAACCTGACGGACCGTTATCACAAAAATTTCCCGGTGCAGTTTGACTGTACCCATTGTACCAATATCATTTATAACAGTGTACCCCAGTCCTTACACGGGGCTTTCTCCCAGATTATGGCACAGCCTTCCATTCAGACCGGGCGACTGGAATTTACCAATGAGACAGTCTCACAGATGGAGGCAATACTGGGATTCTTTGACGGACTGATGAGAGGACAAGGGGGCGAGTTTCCCTTGAAGGAGTACACAACGGGACATTATAAACGAGGCGTAGAATAATTTATGCAACAGATTCTCTTTTATTTTCATGCATATCAGAGATATATCATTCTTATATTGTTTGCTCTTTACACGCTGGAGGCCTGTATTCTTTCGGGAAAACCGAGAGAAAAACGAAAATGGGGCTATGTCTGGCAGCTGCTGCTGATGGCATTGTTTCATTTTTCGGTCTTTCTGTCGCTGACATTGTCCAAAGGAGACTATGTCTATTTGTTTTACTTTGCAGTGCAGATTGTGGTTTTGGCGGGAGCCATGGGACTTTTTGCCATGTTGTATCCCAAGGGAAGCAGATTGCTTTTGCATAATATGTGCATGCTGTTGATCGTCAGCTTTACCATACTGGCAAGGTTGAACTTTAATCGGTCCATTCATCAGTTTACAGTGGCTGCCGTGGCTATTTATGTTGGGCTATTTCTTCCCTGGCTCATGAGCAGATATGGACAGATTTTTAAGAAGTATCCTTGGATTTATGCCTGTATGGGAATCCTGCTTCTGAGTCTTGTGGCTTTCCTGGGAACCGTAAGCAATGGAGCAAAGCTTTCTTTTACCCTGCTGGGAGTGACTTTTCAGCCCTCCGAACTGGTAAAACCGTTGTTTGTGGTTTTTCTTGCAGCAGCCTTTGCAAAAGCGGCAAACTTACGGCAGGTATGTATCACGGCGGCACTTGCTGCCGTCCATGTATTGCTTTTGGCTTTTTCCAGAGATTTAGGCAGCGCATTGATTTTTTTTATGATTTATACTTTTATGGTAGTACTTGCCACGGGGAAATGGATTTACCTGCTTCTTGGGCTGGCAGGAGGAACAGGGGCATCCCTGGCAGCCTATGAGCTGTTTCGTCATGTCCAGGTGCGGGTGCAGGCCTGGAAAGATCCATGGAGTGTGATTGACGGCACCGGCTACCAGATTGCCCAGTCCCTGTTTGCCATCAGTAACGGAGGTTTTTTTGGAACAGGTTTAAACAAGGGAAATCCGGCAGCCATTCCTTATGTAACGACGGATTTCATTTTTTCTGCAATTACAGAGGAATTCGGCTTACTTTTTGCCGTATGTCTGTTGATCCTCTGTGTGGATAATTTTCTGATTATGATGAAGACTGCACTTCATCAGGAGGCAGGCTTTGAACGATATCTGGCGTTTGGATTGGGAGTCAGCTATTTGTTCCAGACCTTTCTCACCATCGGAGGAGGCACAAAGTGTATTCCTTTGACAGGTGTGACATTGCCTCTTGTGAGCTATGGTGGAAGTTCTGTACTCACCACGATTTTATCTTTCTTTATGGTACAGGGAGTATTAATCGGAATCGGAGGGTATGAAAAGAGCAAAGGCAGGAGACTTCTTCTGGAAAAGAACGTACAACAGAGAATTTTACGGGTCAGCTATTTATCAGCTTTTGTCTTTTTGGGAATGATCGGATATGTCACCTGGTATACGCAGCAGAACCGTCAGAAATTTTTTGATAACAGTTACAATTCCAGACAGCAGCTGTTAATGCAGGAAAATACCAGAGGATCTATTTATGCTGCAGACGGGGCAATCCTTGCGGAGACTGTTACGGATAAGGAAGGAAAGGAAACCAGGGATTATCCCTATGGAAAGCTGTTTGCCCATGCAGTGGGATATTCCACCAAGGGAAAAGCCGGGCTGGAAGCTGCGGAGAATTACTATCTGATGCAGTCCTCCCTTTCAGAGACGGAGAAATTGTCCAACAGCCAGAGTGGAGATAAAAACCCAGGGGATAGTTTATATACAACCCTCCGCGTGGATCTGCAGCAGACTGCCTACGACGCTCTGGGAGTTTATAAAGGGGCGGTAGTTGTGACAGAAGTTTCCACAGGAAAGGTACTGGCCATGGTTTCCAAACCGGATTTTGATCCCAACGAGATTGATCGTATCTGGGACAAAATTACAGAGGATGAGAATAACAGTGTGTTGGTAAATCGGGTGACCAACGGAAAGTATCCTCCCGGTTCTACCTTTAAGATCTTGACAGCCCTGGAATATATCCGGGAGTATCCACAGAATCTGAACCGTTATGAGTTTCAGTGTACAGGCAGCTATACTTATGATGGCAACACCATCAACTGTTATCATCATATCAAGCATGGTACGGTGGATTTTACCACCTCCTTTGCAAAGTCCTGCAATTCTTCCTTTGCCAATATCGGAATGCGTCTGGACAGGGAGAAGTTCGAGAAGACTCTGCAGAAACTTTACTTTAATGAAAAACTTCCTTCTCAGATGGCGATGGGAATTAGTACGACAGGTTTTAGCGGGAAAACTGGGGATTATGAGACGATGCAGACTGTGATCGGCCAGGGAAGCACACTGATGACACCAATGCATTTGAATATGATCACGGCGGCGATTGCAAATAAAGGTGTGATGATGCAGCCTTATCTGACTGATTGTGTGAAGCGTGCAGACGGACAGACTGTGAAGCAAAATAAACCGAAGGTGGGGGAGGAACAGCTGATATCCGGAGAAGAGGCAGCAGAATTGACACGCTTGATGACACAGGTGGTAGAGAAAGGAACGGCAATACGTCTTTCCGGACTTTCCTATACTGTTGCCGGTAAGACCGGATCGGCTGAATATAACGATATTAAGGGAGAATCCCATGCCTGGTTTACCGGGTTTGCCCCTGTAGAAAACCCGGAAATTGCAGTGACGATCATTTTGGAGGGTGCCGGAAGCGGCGGCGACCATGCGGTACCCATTGCAAAACGGATTCTGGACTGTTACTTTGGAATAAAGCAGCCCCTGTAACTAAACCTTGCAATTATTGCGCCAATCCTTTATACTGATAGACAAGTCATGATGACACACCAGTACAGGAGGTCTTGCAATGATAGAGGCGACAAGCTGTGGCGGTGTGGTTATTTTCAGAGGGAAAATCCTGCTTTTGTATAAGAATTACAAGAATAAGTATGAAGGCTGGGTATTGCCCAAGGGTACTGTAGAAGAGGGCGAAGAATATCCGCAGACCGCACTTCGTGAAGTGTTGGAGGAAACGGGCGCGAAAGCGACCATTGTAAAATATGTCGGAAAAAGTGAATATTCTTTCAGTGTGCCGGAAGATACCGTGGAGAAGGATGTACACTGGTATCTGATGATGGCAGACAGTTACTATAGTAAACCACAGCGCGAAGAATTCTTTGTTGATTCCGGATTTTATAAATATCATGAGGCATATCATCTGCTGAAGTTCTCCAATGAGAAGCAGATTTTAGAGAAGGCCTACAATGAATATCTGGAACTGAAAAAAGCCAACAGATGGGGAATTCACAGAAACGATTAAAATCGGGGCGGCTGCAGCGTATTTGCAGCCGCCTCGAACGTTAAGGGCAGGATGTATGAAGTTTTATAAAAATCTTTATGTGGGAGAATCTGTCAGGAACCCCCGAAAAATAAAAAGAAAACTGAATACAAATGCGGGCCTGGTGGGTATATATGTGATTACGTTGTGTAACGGGCCGGATCAATTGGAAATTTATTCTTCCACTGCATTGATGCAGCCTTTTTACAGGCATACTCCTTTGTATGTAATTGGAATTGCCGGCTCTTACGAGGAAGCCGTTGGAATTGTAAAAAAGATTGCAGAGCAGTCCTACCTGCAGAATGGGGACTGTGATCTGAAAAAATATTTGTTGGATGAGGATAGACTGCATGCTGAGTAGTGTGTTACATGTGCTTGCCATAATCGGCATTGTGCTGTTGTGTATCATTGCCTTTCTGCTCGTAGTCCTTCTGGCGGTACTTTTTGCCCCCATAAGGTATCGACTCTATGTGGAGAAGGAAGATGGATGGAAAAAGGAAAACATTCATATCCGGGCAGATATCAGCTGGCTGGCCGGAATCGTCCGTGTAAAGGCACGTTTTTTTAATCCACAGATTTTAAAGGCTAAAGTGTTGTTTTTTACAGTATTTGATCCGTTCAAGGAAAAGAAGGAGAAGCGGCAATCAAAAAAAGCTCCAAAGCGTCAGAAAACAGATGAAAAAACGGAAAAACCCACAGTAAATGAAAAATCCAAGGTTCAGAACAGAGCGGCGGAAAAGGTACTCCCAGAGGAAAAAGCGCCGGTACAGGATGAGGAGAAGGAAGAAACGGCTGGGACAGAAGAGAACGGGAAGTCCACATCCTTACGGGAACGACTGGAAAAGATACGCTACACAATCGCTTCAATCTATGATAAGATAAAAGCGGCAAAAGAGACAGCCGGGTATTATAGAGAACTGCTGCAAAGTGAAGAGTTTAAATCCTGTTTGAGTTTTCTAACCGGTAAGACAGGAAAACTTTTCCGTCATATATTACCGAAACGGATTAGTGGATATCTGCTCTTTGGAACAGGACAGCCGGATCAGACGGGGTATATTCTGGGAATGATCAGTATAATCCGGGGAATGCGGGGATATGATAAGTTTCATATAGAAGCGGACTTTGAACGGCAGATTGTGGAAGGAAAGATACAATGTAAAGGACGGATCCGCCTGGCAACGGTGGGCATCCTTGCATTGCAGATCTATCAGAAGAAGGAATTAAAGGAACTCATTAGTAAATTGAAACGGGAGGAAGAATGATGGCAGACAATAACATGAATAGCATTGTAGAATCTTTATTAAAAGGAATGAATTCGGTTCTGACGACCAAAACCGTGGTAGGAGAGGCAACTACCGTGGGAGATACCATTATTCTGCCCCTGGTGGATGTAACCTTTGGTGTAGGAGCAGGTGCGTCTGCCGGAGAAAAGAAAAATGGCGGCGGTGGTGGCCTGGGCGGAAAGATGACCCCCAGTGCAGTACTTGTTATTAAAAACGGTTCCACCAAACTGGTTAATGTCCGCAATCAGGATGCGATGACCAAAGTGCTTGATATGATCCCTGATATTGTGGATAAGTTTACTACCAAAAAGGATGAGATGATCCCGGATGACAAAGCCGTAGATATTGCTTTTCCTGAGGAAGAAAACCAGTAACCAGAAAGAAAATCCGGCATAAGCTATTTATAAGAATGAGTATGGTGGTGGCATCATGAAGAGAATGGGTGGCTTTATCTGTTTTTGGATTGCCATAGGGATTTTCGTGATGCTGCTGGTATCCGATGTGATCATCGGCCTGATTCTCGTTTTTATGTTGCTTCTGCTTTGGTATAATTTATGCTTTTGTAAGTAATGCGGGGCGGAAATGAACAGAGAGGAAATCACTTTCCATGGGGTGGAGAGTTATACCAGCTATGAGAAAATGGAAGAACTCAAGGCATGGCTTTTCAAGGAAAATGTGCGGGTGGAGGCGCTGAAGCAGGAACTGGAAGAACGGATCACCAGAATTGAGGAGAAGGAAACGGATCTCAATATCAGGCACCAGCGTCTTATGATGGAACAGAAACGCCTGAAAGAGGACAACCTGTTTTTTGAAAAAAAGTTCGCCATATTGCAGGACGGTTTTCGACAGCTGGATATGGATAAACGTAAGTTTGAAAAAGACAGGAGACTGTTTGAAGAACGGAAAGAACAGGAACGGACACGAGAAGTGCATGGTCATGCATCAGTGCGGCTGGAGGGTGGTCTGTTCGGTGGAGTTAACAGTCTGCTTGCACTGAAGAAGAGATATAAGGATTTGATGAAAATCTATCATCCCGATAATTTGTGCGGAGATCATGAGATGGTGAAACAGATCAATGCGGAATATGAGCGCCTGCGGGATGAGTATGAGTACAGCAATATCATATGAGACAGAAGAGCAGCGCAAAGAACAAAGTGCCGTTTGATTTCTTATGAAATAAAAAAGGACCCGATTTTCATCGAGTCCTTTACTTTTGAACTTATTAAGCTCTCTCAACTAATCCGGATCTTAAGCAGCTGGAGCAAACGTGCATTCTCTTCGGAGTACCATTTACCTTGCATTTAACGCTTCTGATATTGGAATTCCAGATTCTGTTAGATCTTCTATGAGAATGGCTCACGTTGTTACCAAAATGAACGCCCTTACCACAAATATCACATTTTGCCATTGTCTGCACCTCCTTGGCGACGCAACCGCGTGTATACTGTTTTTCCTTTCATGACGGCATACTCTGCCGACACAACAGTAGTATGATATCAGATATCTGCAGAGATTGCAAGTACAAATTAGCAGTAAAAATAAAATTCTTATTTTTCGTATTCCCTTTTCTTGACGAACAGGGTATAATAGACGAGAATGATTACTGTTCAGCCATTACACGGGTACTTTGCTGCCCAGGTACGGAAGAATGTAATTCAAGTGTGCGCCGATGGGCGCGGAAAGGTATGGTTAAGAATATGAAAGGTTCTTCAATGAATACACATATGGGAAATATTGTAATCAATAATGAAGTGATCGCGCAGTATGCCGGAGCCGTTGCCATGGAATGCTTCGGAATTGTGGGCATGGCTGGCATCAATGTGAAGGACGGTCTGGTGAAATTACTGAAGATGGACAGTATTACCAGAGGGATCAGCGTAACCCTTCATAACAACAAACTGATTTTGGACTTTCATGTCATTGTGGCATATGGAGTAAGTATTCTTGCTGTTTCGGAAAACCTGATCAGTAATGTACGTTATAAAGTAGAAGAATTCACCGGCATGGAGATTGAGAAAATCAATATCTATGTGGAAGGTGTCAGAGTGATTGATTAAGGAGGATTTACCAGTGGATATCGTTACAACAATCGATGCTAAGATGCTGACCAAGATGTTCTTAGCCGGTGCGAAAAATCTGGAAGCAAAAAAGGAATGGATCAATGAGTTAAATGTGTTCCCGGTACCTGATGGAGATACCGGAACTAATATGACAATGACTATCATGTCTGCAGCAAAAGAGGTTTCTTCTCTGGAGGCAATGGGTGACATTACGATGCAGACTCTCTGCAAAGCAATTTCTTCCGGCTCTCTGCGTGGAGCAAGAGGAAATTCCGGTGTTATCCTTTCCCAGTTATTCAGAGGATTTACAAAGGTGGCAGCTACAGAGGAGACTCTGGATGTGGCGAAACTTACCGATGCAGTAGAGAAGGCTGTGGAGACCGCTTACAAGGCTGTTATGAAACCAAAAGAGGGAACCATCCTGACCGTGGCAAAGTATGGCGCCCTGAAGGCAAGGGAACTTGCAGATGCCGGTGAGACCAATGTTGCGGTATTTATTGATGAAGTGATCAAAGCATCCGATGATGCGCTGGAGAAAACTCCGGAGATGCTGCCGGTATTGAAACAGGCGGGCGTGGTCGATTCCGGCGGACAGGGTCTGATGCAGGTGTTAAAAGGCGCTTTTGATGCATTCCAGGGCAAAGAGCTGGATCTCAGTATTTCTGCATCTATCCCTACGGTTTCTGCACCTGCAATGAACTATGAGGCACAGGCAAATGTCGATATTAAATATGGCTACTGTACCGAGTTTATCATTTTATTGAATAAAACGTTCAATATTAAAACAGAGTTGGACTTCAAGGCTTATCTGGAATCCATTGGTGATTCCATCGTGGTCGTAGCAGATGATGAGATCGTAAAGGTACATGTACATACCAACGATCCGGGACTGGCGATTCAGAAAGCTCTCCTTTACGGAGCACTTTCCAATATGAAGATTGATAACATGCGCATGGAGCATCAGGAAAAGCTGTTTAAAATGAACGGTGACAAACCCCAGGAGATTGAGACAAAGATCAGCGGCAATGCTACGGTACAGACTGCATCCCATACACCGGAACCGGAGATTCCTGCGGAGAAGAAGGAAGCCGGATTTATTTCCGTATCCGTAGGTGACGGAATTAAAGAAATCTTTGAGCAGCTGGGTGTGGACTACATTATTGAGGGTGGTCAGACCATGAATCCCAGCACAGCAGATATGTTGGATGCTATCGAGAAGGTAAATGCAGAGACCATCTACATTCTTCCGAATAACAAAAATATTATCCTTGCTGCAAATCAGGCACAGTCGCTGGTAGAGGACAAGAGAATTGTGGTGATCCCTACCAAGACGGTTCCCCAGGGAATCACAGCAGTGATCAACTATGTGCCGGATCTGTCTGTGGAGGAAAATACTTCCACTATGACAGAAGAAATCAGCCGTGTGAAGACCGGTCAGGTTACCTATGCGGTTCGGGATACCACCATTGACGACAAAGTCATCAAACAGGGTGATTATATGGGAATCGGTGACAAGGGAATCCTTTCCGTAGGAAGAGACTTAGATGCCATTACCAGAGCCATGGTAGATGAGATGATGGATGATGAAGCCGAACTGGTGAGCATTTATTATGGATCCGAAATCGATGAGAAAGATGCGGAGAAACTGACTGCAGAACTTTCCGAGAAATACCCGGACTGCGATGTGGAATTACAGTACGGCGGACAGCCTATTTATTACTATATTATTTCTGTGGAATAATACGTGATTACTATGAATTTAGAAACCTCAATTCTTAATTTAAAAGGAATCGGTGAAAAGAGTGCCAAGCTTTTTAATAAGCTTGGCATCTTTGTCTTGGGTGATTTGCTGGAGTATTACCCGCGGGGGTATGAAAAGTTTGAAACGCCTACCAATATAGACGCATGTCATGTGGGAGAAATGGCGACATTCAAGGGAACCATTACCGCAGGTCCCACCTTGAAGCATGTGCGGAACCTGTCGATTTTAAACTATACCGTGGCTGATCAGACAGGACAAATCTTCCTTACTTTTTTTAACATGCCTTATCTGAAAAACACGCTGCAAAAAGGATCCACCTATATATTCAGAGGAATGCTGCAGAATAAGGCAGGAAAGCTTGTGATTGAGCAGGCAAAGCTGTATAAGGAAGAGGAATTTGCCAAACTGGCGGGAATGGTTCTTCCCCATTATCCGCTGACCAAGGGCATCACCAATCAGGCAATTACCAAGGCGGTGAAACAGGCACTGTCTGCAATTTTTCTTACCGATCCTCTGCCGGAGAAAATCAGAAAAAAATATGATCTGATGATTTACCAGCAGGCAATGGAGAATATTCATTTTCCGGAAAACATGGAAATCCTAACGCAGGCACGAAAGAGACTGGCTTTTGATGAACTGTTTTTCTTTATTCTGTTGATTCGAAAGAATAAAGAACACAATGAACGGCTGAAATCCGGACGGCAGCTCATTGAAACTGCGGATACCGGGCGTTTGCTGGAGGCACTTCCTTATCAGCTTACCAATGCACAGATGCGGGTATGGGGAGAAATCAAAGAGGACCTTACCGGTGAGCATGTGATGAATCGTCTGGTACAGGGAGATGTGGGATCCGGAAAAACGATTCTTGCCTTTCTTGCGTTACTGCTGGTGGCATCTAATGGATGTCAGGGAGCGTTGATGGCACCCACAGAGGTACTTGCCAGACAGCATTTTGAGTCCTTGATGGAATTAAGCACAAAGTACCATCTGCCTTTCAGACCGGTACTTCTCACCGGCAGTGTGCCCGTAAAACAAAAGAGAGAAGCCTATTCACAGATCGAGAAGGGGGAAGTGAATGTGGTGATCGGAACTCATGCTTTGATCCAGGAAAAGGTAGTTTATCACAATCTGGCATTGGTGGTGACGGATGAGCAGCATCGATTTGGCGTACGTCAGCGGGAGACTTTTTCTGACAAGGGAGAGAATCCTCATATTCTGGTCATGAGCGCCACGCCAATTCCCAGAACACTGGGGATTATTCTTTATGGAGATCTGGATATTTCTGTGGTGGACGAACTTCCTGCAAACCGGCTTCCAATTAAGAACTGTGTGGTAGGAACACAATATCGACCGAAAGCGTACCAGTTTATTGCGAAGGAAGTGGCACAGGGACATCAGGTATATTGTATCTGTCCCATGGTGGAGCCGGGGGAAGAAGACAATATGGAGAATGTGGTGGAGTATTCCCAGACACTGAGGACACAGCTGCCACCTTCTGTCAGAGTGGCCTATCTGCATGGCAAAATGAAGCCTGCCATCAAAAACCAGATTATGGAACAGTTCGGAGAAAAGCAGATTGATGTACTGGTGTCCACTACCGTTATTGAGGTGGGAATCAATGTCCCCAACGCTACGGTGATGCTGGTGGAAAATGCAGAACGGTTTGGACTGGCACAGCTCCACCAGTTACGGGGCCGGGTAGGACGCGGAGATGCCCAATCCTATTGCATTTTTGTCAGCAGCAGTGAGAAAAAAGAGACAATGCAACGTCTGGAGATTTTGAATAAGTCCAATGACGGCTTTGAAATTGCCAGTGAGGATTTAAGGATGCGGGGACCGGGAGATTTGTTTGGAATCCGACAGAGCGGAGCCATGAATTTCAAGATTGCAGATATTTATCAGGATGCACTGGGATTGTCACAGGCAAGTGAATGTGTAGATGAATTATTGACAGAGGATCCCGATCTGGAACGGATGGAACATCAGGATTGTAAAAAATATCTGGAGCTGGCACTTACAAGAGCAGTTGACTTCTCAACACTTTAACAGTAAAATAAAAATAATTTGTATAAATGTGAAAAGGAGTGAACAATCGTGGCAAAGATTGCGATCATCACCGACAGTAACAGTGGTATTACACAGAAGCAGGGAGAAGAACTTGGAATTTATGTACTTCCCATGCCGTTTACAATCAATGAAGAAACGTATTTCGAGGATATCAATCTGGATGCAGAAAAGTTTTATCAGGAACAGGCAGCCGGATCGGATATTCTTACCAGTCAGCCTTCTCCGGAAGCCGTTATGGGGCTGTGGGACAAGCTGTTAAATGAGGGGTATGAGGAAATTGTCCATATTCCCATGAGCAGTGGTTTGTCAGGATCCTGCCAGAGTGCATTGATGCTGGCGCAGGACTATGACGGAAAGGTGCAGGTGGTGAATAACCAGCGTATTTCCGTAACCCAGAGACGGTCCGCAATGGATGCCAAAGCGTTGGCAGAAAACGGTTATCATGCCGATGAAATTCGGGAGAAACTGGAAGAAGATAAGTTTAACTCCAGTATCTATATTATGCTTGATACCCTTTATTATTTGAAAAAGGGTGGCCGTATCACACCGGCGGCCGCAGCATTGGGAACGATTCTGAGATTAAAGCCGGTTCTGCAGATCCAGGGAGAAAAGCTGGATGCCTATGCGAAAGCCCGTACCACAGAACAAGGCAAGTCTATTATGGTCAAAGCCATCAAAAGCGATATGGAGAACCGTTTTGATGGAATTACTGATGGAACCGGATATCATATTGCCATGGCACACACCCAGAACCTGGCAGCTGCTGAAGCCTGGAGAGAAGAAGTACTGAAAGAATTTCCGGCTGCAGAGATTTATATTGATCGTCTTCCCTTAAGCATTGCATGTCATATTGGTCCCGGAGCACTTGCAATTACGGTTTCAAAGAAGATGACTTACGAGCATTAAGAAGTTTTTCGATTTTTTCACGCTCTTCAGGTGTGGAATTATTTTGTACGATGCGAAATAAAATAGCAGCCTCCTGCCCGGTCAGTTGCAATCCCTGCTTCTTGCTGAGCTGGAAGGCTGCATTTATTTTGGGCAGAGCCTGTTTTAGAGTTTTTCCTTCGCACTCCTTTGCAAGGTGCAGAATAAATTCTAACTTTTCCGGTGCAATCTGTTGTAAGCTTTCATCCTCTAACCATCCCATATTCATGCGGTTTTCCATCCCTTTCTATACATGCGGATTTTGATCATCCATTTTTTCAAACATTTGAAACATGGAACTTAAAGAATCCATATCCGGGTCCATGCCTCCCATAGATCCCATCATTTCCTGCATCTGCTGGAACATTTCCATGTTTTCCTGCATTTCTTTAAATTGTTTGAGATTGCTACGGCCTTTTTCGTCCAGATAAGGCTCTATCAGGGCGCAGAATTTTTCCAGAGACAAATCCTCTGTTTTTTCGGACAGAAAGACATTGGGGGGATTTTCCTGCAGTTCTGAAAAAAGCAGAGGGCGGCTTAAATACTGGATTGTAATCTGCCATTCCCGGTATTTAATATAGATAATCAGTTTGCGGCGCAGAGCAGGGGCAATGTATGGGAGAAAAAGCTTTATCAACTTCAATTGTCTGGTGCTGAAGAAAGAATCAAATTCTTCTATGCGATTCGGACATTCTCTTCCCATACAAAAGCCCCTTGTCTCATCTACCGTTCATCGGTATTTGTAACAACTTATGTTGTTACTTCCCTAAAAAGTACAGGGGATCAGCATCCACATCCGCATCCGCCGCCGAAGCAGGAGAGTAACAGAATGATCCAGATCCAGTTGCAAGCGCAGTTGCCTTCACCACCGTTGTTGAAGATGCCCAGGCCATTGTTGCCACAACCGCAATCATTTCCGCCGAAGCAGGAGAGTAACAGGATAATCCAGATCCAGTTACAAGCACAATTGCCGTTGTTATTGTTATTGTTGTTGTTGCTGCATCCGCAGCTGCTTGCTGTTAAATCACTCATTTTGATAAGCCTCCGTAAGGTTTTTATACTGTATCCTATGCGGAGATAAAAAAGTGGTGACAAATGTTTTTACTTGCATAAATCGCAGGGTATAGTAAAATGAATTAGTTAAAAGATTTATAATGGAAGAAGTTTGGAGTTTTACATGAAAGACACAGGTAGTAAAAGAAAAGCAGGGAAGTCTTTGGAAGATTGTTCTCCGCAGATGCGGAAGGAAATACAGAAGGCATTAAAGAAACGGGCAAGAAGAAGGCAGCTGGTGCAGGTGCTATGTGGCCTGGTGGCAGTGGGATGTTTTGCCTATCTCATCGGTTATAATTATTTTGCAGACCGGACAGATGCTTCCTATGATCACCTGAAAAACTTAAAGGATAAGGAAATCACTACTTCAGTGGGAAACGACACCATTCATTATACACAGGATCAGGGAACCCCGGATATTCTGGAGGAATACCAAAACCTTTATAACTCCAATAAAAGCCTGATTGGCTGGGTAAAAATTGAGGATACCAACATCGACTATCCGGTGATGCAGACGGTAAATAATGAATATTATTTGACCCACAACATCAGTCAGGATTATGATAAAAATGGAAGTATCTTTCTTGACTGTGATTGTGATGTGCTGAAGCCCAGCACGAATCTGATTATTTACGGGCATCATATGAAGTCCGGTAAAATGTTTGGCCAGCTGGACAAATATAAAGAAAAGGATTACTGGGAAAAGCACCCTTATATTCAGTTTGATACCATTTATGAAAAGGGAACCTACCAGATTGTCTATGCTTTTCAGTCCCGTGTATACAATTCTGATGAGATTACCTTTAAATATTATCAGTTTATTGATGCAAACTCCCAGGAGGAGTTTGATTCCTACATGAATTCCATGAACGGACTTTCGCTGTATGATACCGGGGTGCCGGTACAGTACGGAGATCGTTTTCTCACCCTGTCCACCTGTGACCACACAGAGACAGAGGGACGATTTGTGGTAGTTGCTAAAAAAGTGGAATAAAGTAGGGACAAGACCTAAGCTTTTAAAGTAGAAATGTCGATACATACATTGATAGCCATACCTAGTTTGAATTGAATGGTTTTAGTCAAAGGAGATGTCCAGATGAGCAAGAATAAGGGCAAAAAAAGAGTATTAAAGAGAAAAGTCAAGAGAACGATACGATACACCGTAGCGGCTCTTTTTATGGTAACCGCAATTATCGTGGCGGCAATTCCTGCACAGACCAACCGTGCGGATGATGGAAGTGGTGGGTCTACAGTACAGGATGATCAGCGTACCAAAGACCAGAAAACGTATTCTTATGAATTTAAGGATACCAGAACACCAGTAGCTAACCCGTCGAATGGAAATGACGGACCGGACTCAGGAAGTGCTGCAAATGGTCTGTTTGACAAAATTACGAATGCAGACGGGGTACAACTTAATCTTTATCATGATAGTACCTATAAAGATAACGATCCTAGAATAACGAAAGCATACAGTGTTATTCAGCTCTCAAATGGGCGATATTATCTGAACTGGCAGTATAAGTATTATGATGGTGCTACTAATAAAGGAATAGTATGCAAGTATAATAATGATTTTTCCAGCGAGGCAAAAGAATTATCAGTTCAGTTGCCTACTGCTTATAATAAATACACACAAACAGATTTAGATAAGTTTTTTACGGATAATAGTACCCTGCAGTTTGAATGTACTTATGAAAAATGGAAACAGGGCGTTTATCAAGAGGGAAGTACTGATGAAACAGTTTTTTACATGGGAAAGTATTATAATACTGTGTACCAGAACTTTTTAAAGGTATGTGAGGAGTGGAAAAATTATGAGGATAATAAGGATACATGGGGAACAAAACCTATTCCTACAGATGCCACAAAATTTGAATGTATTTTTAAACCGAATGATTTGACAGACGATCAGTTCCGCAGACAGTTTTTTTGCGATTATAAATTAAACCATCGAGGCAAGGGAACATTTACGTTAGTGTCTGTGATTGACGGAGAGCATAATAACGATAGTGTTTTTCTGGAAAGACTTGTAAGTGATAGGGCTGATTTTAAAGACGACAGCATTTTATTGGACGGCGATAATTTTGTATGTGGAGAACTGTCTATTTTAATGAGGGGAATTGGTGACTATGCCTTTGCCGGAGTGCAGAATGTTTTAACCATGACATTCCCTAACGAAATCAAATATATTGGAGACTATGCGTTCTATAATTCTTTTATCCAGAACATTACCCTGGATGGAGTACAAGTTATTGGAAATGCGGCGTTCAGACAGGCGACAAACTTGAAGTCAGTAACCTTTGGTGATATGGGTGGACTGATTACAATAGGCACAGGTGCCTTTGATGGAGACAGACAATTACAAAGTTTTGATTTCCCAATTTCTGTCAGTGAGATTAAACCGGGAGCGTTTGCGGGCTGTGAAGCGTTAGAGGCTTTGGATTTTTCAACAATTAGTGGCGATTTTAATATTGGTGACTGGGCATTTTATGATTGCTATAATTTGAAATCTATTACATTCCCTAGTACAAAGAGTGTAATGGAAATTGGAAAAGGTGCATTTTCAGTAGAAAACGGAACATCCTGGGATCAGCCAGTTTCTATTGAACTGCCCAGCAATTTAACAACAATCAGTCCATTTTTGTTTGCAGGTCGTTCTAATTTACAAAAAGTTGTGTTTCCTTCTTTCTTTGGAGCAACTGGACAGAAAGAACTGCCAAACAGTGTATTTGTGGGCTGCTCGAATCTGGCTTGTGTAGAATTCCAGGATAGCAGTTTATATGTAAGCTATGGCTCTGATTATGGCAAGAATGAAAAGAGAAATGATATTTTTTATGATGTAGCCAATAAAGACTTCTATGTAAAGGGACCCGCAGTATTTCCAAATGGAGATAAGGCATACCCCCGTATTGCAACCTGGTATGAGCGGACGAAGGTAAATGACTTTGTTCCTTACCAGTTTGAATTAAATGGAAAAACCTATTATGAGACAGGGGATGCAAATGGTGATTATATTCTTACGGTAGATGAGGATGGCACATTGACATCCTGCATTAAATCTCCCAGTACTTCGGGCAGTTCAGATGATATTAATTTAGTTATTCCAGCTCAGGTTGGAAATATCAATGTGGTCAGTGTGGTAAATGGATGCTTTGATGAAATTAAGCCCTACCTGGTTTCTGTGACCGTAGAGGATAATTCCATATCCACTATTGATGATAGTACCTTTGAAAATTCTCCGAAACTTAAGTGGGTGGTAATAGGAGACTCTGTTGATAGTATTGGAGCAAATGCATTTTCCAAATGTCCTAAATTGGAAGATGTTACCTTTAACTCACCTGCAAACGGAAACTACTCTGGATTTAGTATTGGAACGAATGCTTTCCAGACAGGAAGTGATAAATTAGTATTCCATGGGGATATTGTGAAAGGTTATGCACCTTTTGATTGGGCGGTTAATCCCAGTAACTATATGAATCAGTCTAGTGGTGTAAGGGTGTGCTATGAGAGCCTTTCTCCTTCCTATCTGCGTGTCATGTATGATGACAATCAGAGTGCGGTAACACTGATTGATTATCCGAAATATGATCAAATTGATAAGGTGCATGAAAAAGATAATGAGGCAAAAGAACAGGCATACTATGAGAGTTATGGAGATTATACAGCGGAACAGAATAAATTTAAGTCAGAATGGGATACGTTTATAGTTGCAAACCCTGCTCCATCCAGTGAAGAACTGCAGAACTGGTATCAGGAGCAGGAGGATAATAATGTCTATGGTCCCTGGATAAGTGAGAAATATGTTAAAAATGAAACCTGGACAGGTCTAAAACCTTCGCCGTATTTTGATATTTTTGAATACAGCATCTTAGACAACTATGAAAACCCGGATTCATTACGGGAATGGAAAAGAGATTTAAACGCAACAGAACTTGCATGGATTCAGAACACATTGCAGATTACAGTTCCGGAGGCAGTTACCTCTATTGATGTAAAAACTTTCATCAAGGATGATAAGCGGGTAAATTCTGGAAATATTCCCAGATATTTGCCTGATCAGAGTTCTGCTGTATATGAAATGTATGCCAAAGATAACAGCTCGGAAGAAACTGTAGGTGGACTTTTCAGTGGAAAATACGAGGAAAAATGTGATGCTGAAAAAGTTATTAAAGGAAATGATTATGTGCAGAGTATTACCTTGCTTGGTGTAACATCACTTCCGGACTATGCATTTGACAGTTGCGAAAGTTTACAGACTGTATCAATAGGAGATGCTTGTAAGGAATTGGGCAAGGCTCCTTTCAGAGGATGTACCTCATTGAGTTCCATGTCCGGAAATGATAAGTATTTCAGTTCCAATGGCATTCTTTATGAAAAACTGGATGATGGCACTCTGAAAATCAAAGAAGTATTTGCCTCTCGCGGAACGGCAGTCGGACAACAGGTTGTCAATTCTACAACAGACCCCGACATTACCAGTGTAACGGAGATTGAAGATGGGGCATGCCAGAATTGTGATGCAATTACTGGGGTAGACTTATCCGATGCCGCATCAGGAGTGAGTGGCAAGCTGACGGAAATTCCAGACAGTGCGTTTAAAGACTGCAAGACTTTATCAGAAGTTATTTTGCCGGAATCTGTAAATTCCATACAGGATGAGGCTTTCGCAGGGGATGCACCGTTAGTAGTAACGATTCCCGGACGTGAAGTGTTTATTTCTACAACTGCATTTGAACATTTATCCAATGTAAAATTGCGCAGTTATGAAGGTAGTGCGGCGCAGGAATATGCGAATTACTACAAACCAATGAGTTATGAAAATATTAGTGATACCTACCGCGTAGTTTTCCTTGACCATGACGGTACACAGATTGGTGAAACACAGTATATTGAAGAAGGAAAGAATGCGACACCGCCCGCAGACCCCACATGGGAGGGGCACACCTTCTCCGGCTGGAGCGGTGAGTACATCGGTATCACCAAAGATACTATTTTAGTTGCTCAGTATTACACCAATGGCTCCAGTGACGATCCCAATGGTGGCAATAACGGCGGAAACAATGGTGGTAATAATGGCGGAAACAATGGTGGTAATAATGGCGGAAACAACGGCAATAATGGCAATAACAACGGAAATAATGGTAATGAAAGCGGCAAGTACACCCTTACGGTTGTAAACGGAACAGGCGGCGGTACTTATGCAGCAGG
>CAKRTZ010000034.1 GCA_934402515.1 uncultured Lachnospiraceae bacterium | reverse complement strand
CAAAGAGTCGCTTGCCGACTCTTTGCACGCGCGAGCGGTATGCGTAGCATAAACTACTTCTCGGCGAGTTGCGCATCCCTGCGGAGCGTTTTGGATATCAATAGGAAGTATCTTCCTATGCAATTAAAAAGCTCCCGGAACCTCTGCAACCACGCAGACATTTCGGGAGTTTAACTGCGGAACATGGTCAGCACCATCTGGGAAGTCTCCAGCAGATTCGTGCCACTGTCCATACTACTTTTCTGAATATAACGGTGCGCTTCCTCCTCCGTCATATTATTTCGTTCCATCAAGAGATGTTTTGCCTCAAGGATCATCTTCTGTTCTTCGGGATTCCGCTCTCTCGGCTGTGCCCTGCGTTTCCGCTTGCGCCGCTCCATGGTTTCCACCATCATGGAAACCGTCTCCAGCAAATCGTGTACCTTCAGCGGCATCGCCAGACTGATGATATTGCCACAGGAGCGGTCACTTAAAATGCGGCTGGAAGCAATGAGCAGCATTTCAAAGCCTTCCGGCAGATAGGATTGCAAATCCGAATAAATCATGTCCACCAGGCGGTATCCACATACCACAATCCCGCCTGACATGTTATCCACCTGGCTCATTGCCTGGGCACCAGTCGTACATACCGCGGTCACCGAAAAACCGTTTTTCACCAGAATACTCTTAATGCCTCTGGCTTCCTCCGGCTTTGGAAAGACCACAATAATGTTTGTCACAAGTATTCCTCCTTAGTATCGATTCAAATAGCGGGCAATCTCCCACTCCGTCACCTGGGAGCGGTAGGACTGCCATTCCTCCTTTTTCGCCTCAATATACTTGTGATAAACATGCTCTCCTAAAATTTCTTTCATCAGAGGATCCTGTTCCAGTGCCTCGATTGCCTCTAACAGAGTTCCTGGGATTTCCTCAATCTTTAAGTTTTCCTTTTCCTCCCGGGACATTTCAAAAATGTTGCAGTCCACACTGGCAGGGGGCATCAATTTCTCCTGGATTCCCTCCAGTCCTGCTCCCAGACATACCGCCAATGCCAGATAAGGGTTGGCTGCGGGATCAGGGCTGCGCAGTTCAATTCTCGTTCCCTCTCCTGCAGCTGCAGGAATACGGATTAAAGGACTGCGGTTTTTCGCACTCCACGCAATATGCACCGGTGCCTCATAGCCGGGAACCAGTCGTTTATAGGAGTTAATCAGCGGATTCACAATCGCCGTGATTGCTTTCATGTGTTTCATCAGTCCGCCGATGAAATAGTAGGCCTCTTTACTCAGTCCGTTACCGTCACTGCTGTCCGCAAAAATATTTCTTCCGTTGTGGTACAAGGACATATTGATGTGCATGCCGGAGCCGTTGACGCCGTATACCGGTTTCGGCATAAAGGTAGCATGGAGACCGTGCTGCTTGGCAATAGATTTTACCGCCAGCTTGAAGGTCATAATATTGTCGGCTGTCGCCAAAGCCTCATCGTACTGGATATCAATTTCATGCTGGGAAGGTGCCACTTCGTGGTGGGATGCCTCCACCACAAACCCCATATCCTCCAGAGTCATGACCATGTCACGACGGGCATTTTCCCCGAAATCCATGGGGCCTAAGTCAAAATAGCCGGCCTGCTCGTAAGTGATGGTGGTGGGCAGTCCGTTTTCATCGCTCTGGAATAAAAAGAACTCACACTCCGGCCCTACTTTGAAGGTATAGCCCTGGTCTGCCGCCTTGGCAATCGCCCGCTGTAACACATAGCGAGGGTCACCCTCAAAAGGCGTGCCATCGGGACGGTACACATCACAAATCAGACGTGCCACTTTTCCCTGCTGGGGTCTCCAGGGGAAAATCTCCAGGGTATTATAGTCCGGGTGCAGATACATATCGGACTCCTCGATCCGCACAAAGCCCTCAATGGAGGAGCCGTCAAACATACACTGGTTGTTCAATGCCCGCTCCAACTGGGACGCTGTAATTGCCACATTTTTCAGATTTCCGAAAATATCCGTAAACTGCAGACGGATAAATTCCACATCCTCTTCTTCCACAAGACGGATGATGTCTTCCTTTGTGTAATTTTTCATAATTTCCTCCAATATTTATTTCCCTTAGTTAACTAAACAATCAGATAGAATCCACAAAGGCGTTCTTCTCCCTGAGAAGAACGCCTTTGTTCTGCAAACATCATAGCGCGGTACTTCGCCCCTTGTCAAGCGTTTTGTCACGGAGTCGTGGTGGGGTCCACCACATACGCCCGCTCCAGGGATGACCGGATTGCATCCAGAAGTACCAGGGAGGTGTAGTGGCTTTCGTCCGGGTAGGTGATCTGCTCCAGGGACTGTTTCTCCATGACCTGGCTGGCAAGATCCTCAAAGGAGGGCTCAATCAGCGGGTACATGGTCGTCACTGCCTCACTTAAATTGATCAGCTCCACGCTGTTGATTCTGGTGTCATCCACCGTCACCGCAATGTCCAGATTGCTGTCCCCGATATTGAGTGTGGTCGTATATACCCCCGGCACATACATGCTCGCCGGAGTGTCCACCGTTGTCTCCTGTGCCGCTTTCTCTTTGCCCGGCGCAAACATAATGACAAGAACAATAATCAGGAGAATGGCAAGGGCAGCGAAAATGCCTGTATAAATCACTTCTTTTAAATGCAATACCACAATTTTTGTTTTGGAACTCATAGCCTCTCCCACAGAATTCTTTTTGTAATCCTATTGTATGAGACTGTTCCACAGGATATGTCTGTGGGATCAAACCTTTCTGCCGGGGATTTTCCACGACTATCATTGTCCCTCAGGTTATCCACCTATTCCAGATTTTCCAGCTGTTTCATCCACAATGCTCTTGAGGCATCGGAGGGCATCCGCAAATCTCCCCTGGGAGATAAAGCCACGGAACCCACCTTGGGTCCGTCCGGCAGACAGGAACGCTTAAACTGCTGGGCAAAGAACCGCTGATAAAAAGTTTTCAGCCATTTCAAAATCACTTCCGGCTCGTAACTGTCCGCAAATGCCAGTTTCGCCAGCCGGTAAATTTTCTCCGGCTCGCAGCCAAACCTCAGCAGATAATATAAGAAGAAATCATGCAGTTCGTAGGGTCCCACCAGATCCTCGGTTTTCTGGGCAATCTCTCCCTCCACGGGAGGTAACAGCTCCGGGCTCACCGGGGTGTCCAGAACATCCCGTAAGGTTGCCTGTAGCTTTTCGTCACCACAGGTGTCAGCGTAGTAGTACACCAGATGGCGCACCAGTGTCTTGGGCACACCGGCATTGACACCGTACATGGACATGTGGTCGCCGTTGTAGGTCGCCCAGCCCAGTGCCAGTTCCGACATATCCCCGGTTCCGATGACCATGCCGTTTTCCTTGTTGGCAATGTCCATGAGCACCTGGGTACGCTCCCTTGCCTGCCCGTTTTCGTAGGTGACATCGTGGTTTTCCATGTCAAACTTGATGTCCTTAAAATGCTGGGTCACGGATTTTTTGATATCCACCTTTTGCAGGGTACAGCCTAACTGTTTCACCAGCTTGCAGGCATTGTCAAAGGTGCGGTCTGTAGTGCCAAAGCAGGGCATGGTCACGCCAAAAATGCCCTTTTTGTCCAAGCCCAGCAGCTCAAAGGTGCGCACTGTCACCAGCAGTGCCAAGGTGGAATCCAGACCGCCCGACACCCCAATCACCACATGCTGGCACCCGGTATGCTCCAACCGCTTTTTCAGTCCATAGGACTGGATGGAAAGAATCTCCTCACACCGCTCGTCCCGCTTTGTCTTATCCTGTGGCACAAAGGGCAGACTCTCAAAGGTGCGGGTGAGATTGGCTTCCTCCTCTTTCAAGGAAAAGTGGGCTCTGGTGTAAAACTGCTTTTCTTCGGGGATAAAGCTGCTCATCCGCCGTCTCTCACTGACAATCCGGTGCAAATCCAGTTCAGAATAAAGGATGCCCGCCTGGAAATTTTTCTCCTGTTTCAGAATGGTGCCATTTTCCGCAATGATGCGGTGTCCGCCAAACACCAAATCCTGGGTGGATTCGCCCTCCGCGGAGGAGGTGTAGACATAGCCACACAACAGCCGTGCCGAGATGGATTTCACCAGAAGTTCCCGGTACTCGTCCTTTCCCACCGTCTCATTGGAGGCAGAAAGATTCACAAGCACATTGGCTCCCGCCAGTGCATGGGCGGTGGAGGGGGTATTGGCTACCCAGATATCCTCACAGATTTCGCAAGCCACACACAGCTCCGGCATGGTATCACATTGTAACAGGATGTCCGTTCCGAAGGGCACAAGCTGGTCGCCTACCCACACATCGGTGGCGGTGGTGTTCCCCGGCTGGAAATGTCTGCCCTCGTAAAATTCCCCGTAGGTGGGAATGAAACGTTTGGGAATCAGTGCCAGAATTTTGCCGTTGTGGATGGCGGCTGCCACATTGTACAGCTTTTGCTCATGGACAAAGGGAAGTCCGATAAAAATAAGAGCATCCAGTCCGCTGGAACATTCCGCAATCAACTGCAGGCTGTCCTTCGCCTGACGCAGTAATAATTCCTGTAAAAACAAATCACCACAGGTATACCCGGTAAGACACAGTTCCGGGAACACCAGAATTTTGGCTCCTGCCTTACACGCTTCCTCCATCTGTGCCATAATCTGTGCCCCGTTAAAAAACGGGTCAGCCACTTTGATCTTCGGTGTGCATGCTGCTACTTTGATAAAACCATGTTTCATAAAGAATATCCCCCTGCTTGAATCACTTACTTACGTACCGGAGCAGCAAAGTGCTCCGGTACTGCTTAATCAGTGATACGTTTCGTTTTTTTCAACAGTGCTTTCAGTTCCTCCACGGTGAAGTTGTAATGGGTATTACAGAAATGGCAGTTCACTTCAATGGGCTTGCCCTCATTTATCATATCCTTCAATTCTTTTTCCCCCACGGAAATCAGGGCTTTCTCGATGCGGTGCTTGTCGCAGTTGCAGTGGAAACGGGTTTCCATCTTGTCGTTGATAACCAAATCCATATCCCCCAGCAGCAGCTCCAGAATCTCCTCCGGGGTCTTTCCTGCATCCAGCATGGTGGTGACGGGAGGGATTTCCTTCAACTTCTGCTCCAGCTTGTCCAGCACCTCATCGGACACGAAGGGCATTACCTGGATAATAAAGCCGCCTGCCTGACGCACGGTGTTGTCTTTTTCCATCAGAACGCCCAGTCCTACGGAGGAGGGCACCTGTTCGGAAGTGGCAAAATAGTAGGTGATGTCCTCGGCAATCTCGCCGGTCTGCAATTCCACCTGTCCCACATAGGGGTCTTTCAATCCCATATCCTTGATGACGCTGAGTACGCCGGGGCCTACAATTCCGCCCACATCCAGCTTGCCCAAGGCATTGGGGGCGTTGATAACCTGGGGTTCGGTGGCAAAGCCCTTCACGTTTCCCTGGGAATCCGCGGTCACCGTCAGTCCCTTCACCGGGCCTGCACTGCGAATCTGCAGGGTGAGCAGATCCTTGTCTCCCTTTAGCATACTGCCCATCATGGCGCCTGCAGTCATCAGCCGTCCCAGTCCTGCGGTCACCACCGGGCTGGTGTCGTGTGCCTTTCTCGCTGTTTCCACCATCTCTTTTGTTGTTGCTGCAAAAGCGCGGATCTGTGCGTCCGCCGCCGTTGCTCTTACGATATAATCAGACATGTTCTGTCCCTCCACTTTTCTGTTGTTCTCTTGCCACCACATAAATCCGCTCGCTCTCCAGCGTCACTTCCCCATGGGTGTCTGCATCCAGCGCCTCCACAAAAGCAAGTCCTGCCTGTTCCACCAGACCTTTCATCTGTTCCAGGGTATAGCCCCGCTGGTAGTGGGTTTCCTGGAATCTCCGGTACTGGTTTCCCTCCTCCTGCACAAATAGCGTCAGGTCGTACTCGTTAATCTGTTCCTCCTCATGGTAGAAGTTGTCCCAGATAAAACTGCACTCCTCCCGGCTCTCCGCAATGGTGGTATCACCTATCACCGTCTCGTATTTGTACACCGTATTAAAGTCAAAAATAAAAAGTCCGCCGGGATAGAGATAGTTGTTCACCAGTTTAAAGGTGGTCAGTAAGTCTTCCTCCGACAGCAGATAGTTAATGCTGTCGCAGACACTGATGACCGTTCCTACGGTACTAAACAGTTCCAGCTCCCGCATATCCTGTAGCAGGTAGAGGGTTTTGCTCCCGGCTTTTTCTTTTTTCTCCAGAGCAATCCGCAGCATGTCCTCAGAATTGTCCACGCCAATCATATCAAAGCCCCGCTGCTCCATGCGCTCCGTGAGACTGCCTGTGCCACAGCCCAGATCCAGTACCAGGTTGCGCTCGCTCTCCAGTGCATCCCCAGTCTGGACGCCCGGTTTACTGATCCCTAAACGCAGAATAAGCCCTACGAGGAATTCTGTCCATTCCTCGTAAGGCGTCTCATCCATAAAAATATCATACACTTTGGCAAAGTCTGTATAACTCTCCGACATTTGTCCCATACCTCCAGCCTGTTCTAGCTGATTGCCAGTCCGATGGCTCCGAATACGCCGGCACTCGCCAGTCCCATAATGACTCCCGCCAGAAGTACACCCAGCATAACCGCTGCCACACTGGATTTGAAATCCATATCCAACAGACTGGCTGCCAGGGTTCCTGTCCATGCGCCGGTTCCCGGAAGGGGAATTCCCACGAACAAAAGCAGTGCCACGAATAACCCCCGTCCTGCCTTCTCCTGCAATTTTTTGCCGCCATGCTCGCCCTTTACCAGACAAAAGGTGAAGAACTTTCCAATGACTGGTTTGTCAGCCCCCCATTCCAACACCTTTCTGGCGAAGAAATAGATAATGGGAACGGGAACCATGTTGCCGATGACGCAGACGATATAACTCTGCAACAGGGGCAGCCCCAGTCCCTGGGATACGGGAATCGCGCCACGCAGTTCGATGAGCGGCACCATGGAAATGAAGAAAATCCATAAATACTTTGTTAACATCCGAGATACTCCTTTAAGGCATCGACAAGCGCCTGCATCTGTTCATCGGTTCCGATGCTGATACGCAGATAGTTGTCAATGCGTGGTTTGTGAAAATAGCGGACATAAATATTTTTGCTTTTCAGATAGGTAAACAGTTCCTCCGCCGTTTTCTCCTTATGCTTTGCAAAGATAAAATTACTATAAGAATCCGGGAATGTAAAGCCCAGAAGATTTAAATCTTTCTTAACCCACTCTCTCGTTTTTATCATTTTAACGACAATGTCATGGAAATATGCATCGTCTTTCACTGCTTCTACGCCGAGAATGAGAGAAGGACGGTTCATGGTATAGGAATTGATGGAAAATTTTACATCATTCATATAACCGATGAGTTTTTCGGAGCCTAAGGCAATACCAATTCTGGCTCCCGCCATGGCTCTGGATTTGGAGAAAGTCTGTACCACCAGCACGTTGTCGTACTTCTCCGTCAAAGGCAGACAGCTTTCTGCGCCGAAATCCACATAGGCCTCGTCCACAATCACAATGCTGTCCGGGTTATTTTTTATAATGTTCTCAATCTGCTCCACCGGCATGAAAAGTCCGGTGGGGGCATTGGGGTTTGCAATGACAATTCCACCGTTTTCCCGGTTGTAATCTTCCACCCGAAGCTGGAAATTTTCATCCAGGGGAATGGTTTCATAGGGAATCCGGTAAACCTCTGCCCACACATCATAGAAGGAATATGTAATGTCCGGGAACAGGATGGGCTTGTCGGAATTAAAAAAAGTAAGGAAAGCAATGGACAGCACATCGTCAGAACCTACACCCACAAACACCTGGGAGGATTTCACATGATAGTAGTCTGCCAGGGCATCCACCAGCACCGACGCATTGGGGTCTGGATACAACCGCAGTGCATCCGTGTCCATTTCCTTTGCCGCCTTCGCCACACCGGGGGCGGGGGGATAAGGACACTCGTTTGTATTTAACTTAATGACCTGTTCTGTCTTCGGCTGTTCTCCGGGTACATAAGGCTCCACCCGGCGTACATTACTTTCCCAACTCATTTTTTTCATTTCCTTTGTCTTTTATTTGCACAACTGTGCCCGCTCTTTTGCCTGGGCACGGTACTGTTCTGCCTCTTCCTCGCAGCCCCGCTCATACGCCAGACGCGCCAGAGCCTCCAACGGCTCCTGGTTACCTGCACAAAAGTCCAACACCGGCCTGGTTTCAAAAGCCGCGTTGTAATACCAGAGGTTTGCCTCCTCCTTGTCCCCGGTCTGCTCAAAATGTCTGGCAAGCTGCAGACAAAGTTCCGAACAGGGCTCCACGGTAATCAGCCGGCAGGCATATTTGAAAAAGCCATCGTTGTCCTGCGCGGCAAATGCCGCCATTGCAGGAATCAGGCCCGCCATCTGGAAGGCATCAGACTCTGCCTCTGCCGCCTCCATCTGTTTCACAAAGTAGGGTGCCGCTTTCTGTAGATGCTCCGCACTTCCTGCTTTGTACAGTTCCATGGCATACATTCTCTGTAACCGTCCGGAAAGTTCCTCTCCCCGTTCCAGTACCCGTTCAAATGCCAGCAGATCCCGGTCTGCGTGACTTTCCTGCTGCCTGTGGATAATCTCAATGTCACTGTCAAACACCAGAGGCTCCGTTACCACCTGTTCGTGGATGGGGTCTGCCCACCGGAAGGTACGCAGCCGCTTAAACAGCTTGGGGCGGTATTCTTTGTCAAAATTATAGACACTGCCATTTTGCAGCTGGTTGACATAATACATCTGTACAATTTCGATTTCCTGGGCGTTTTCCAGCTGTTTTTTCAGCTGCAGCAGTTTCCGCTGATTTTCCTCATCCAGGAGTTCGTCCGCATCGGCGCAGTAAATATAATCGCCTGTCGCCTTGCTGAAAGAAAAATTTCTGGCATCGGAAAAGCTGCCTGTCCACCGGAAATCATAGACTCTGTCCGTATAGGAGGCTGCAATCTCTTTCGTCCGGTCTGTGGAGCCGGTGTCCACGATGTTGATTTCATCCATGGCGGCTTTCAGACTGTCCAGGCATTCTGCCAGTAACGCCTCCTCATTTTTTACAATCATGCACAGAGAAAATTTCATCGGAAGTCCTGTCCTTTCTCCAGCGGTTTCTTATAAAACCTTGGATAAGAATTCCTGTAAACGAGGCGCCTGGGGATTGGTGAAGAATTCCTGGGGAGTGTTCTCCTCCATAATGTTTCCACCGTCCATAAACACCACCTTGGTAGCCACTTCTCTTGCAAAGCCCATCTCATGGGTCACAACCACCATGGTCATGCCGGATTCTGCCAGTTCCTTCATAACATCCAGAACCTCACCTACCATCTCCGGATCAAGGGCAGAGGTGGGCTCATCAAAAAGCATCACCTTCGGGTTCATCGCCAGGGAACGCACGATGGCAATACGCTGTTTCTGACCACCGGAAAGCTGTGCGGGATAAGCATCGGCCTTCTCCAACAGGTTGACACGCTCCAACAGTTTTAAGGCATTCTCATTGGCTTCCTCCTTGCTCATTTTCTTTAATTTCACGGGAGCAAGGGTGATATTATCCATAATCGTCAGATTGTTAAACAGATTGAAATGCTGGAATACCATTCCCATGTGCTCTCTCACATGGTTTAAATTCACCTTCGGGTCGGTAATTAACTGACCGTCAAACCAGATTTCTCCACTGGTGGGAGTATCCAGTAGATTCAGACACCGCAGGAAGGTACTTTTCCCGGAACCGGAGGGTCCTACGACTACGATTTTCTCCCCGGGGGCAATATGATAATTCACTCCCTGAAGAACGTGATTGTCTCCAAATTTTTTGTGTAAATCTTTAACGGTTATCACCTTGACGCAGCCTCCTCTCCAGTTTTGCCAGCAGAATTGTCAAAATCTTGATGATGACAAAGTAAATGACGGCGGCACCGATCAAAGGCATGAATGCCTGGTAGGTCAGAGAAACCACCTGGTTCGCCGCACGGGTTAAGTCGGTCATGCTCACATAACCCACAATCGCTGTCTCTTTAATCAGCACAATAAATTCGTTCCCAATGGGAGGCAGTACATTTTTGATTGCCTGGGGAATCACAATGTAAATCATGGTCTGGAATTTGGAAAGTCCCAGGGCACGCCCTGCCTCGGTCTGTCCCTTATCCACTGCCAGGATACCGGCACGGACAATCTCTGCCACATAAGCACCACTGTTAATGCCGAATGCCAGTGCAGCCACCAGCATACTGTTTTTGCAGGATGCAAAAATAATAAACCACATAATCAACAGTTGCAGTACCGACGGTGTTCCACGAATCACATCCATATATGCAGTGGCAAGATAAGACCAGATACTGGGCTTTCCGTTCTTTCTGGTGGAAAGTTTCATAAAGGCGATGATGGTACCGATTACCATACCAATGATTGCCGCATAGACGGCGAGCTGCATGGTAACACCCAGTCCCTTGAAATACAGTTTCCAGCGGTCACCCTGGATAAAAGCCATGTAGGCGGCTTGCTTCACATTTTCAAGCCATACCTGAAAATCACTCATTTATAATCCTCCTCTAATCTTTAAAAGGCATCGGCGCAGACACCGATGCCTTTGATTATAGCCTATTTATGCGGTATTGTCACGCAGGAATTACTCCTCGTAGCCTACAATGTACTCCTCATACAGTGCATCGTAGGTGCCATCCTCTTTTAACTCTTTCAGAGCGGTGTTGAACTGGTCAACCAAAGGTGAACCCTTGGGAAGTGCGATACCATACTGCTCAACCTCGAAACCGAATTCAGCACCGGATACAGCAACGATTTTGCCCTCGTTATTTGCCTCAAATACTTTTGCAGGACCCTGGTCTACAATAACACAATCTACTTTACCATTCAGTAAATCATTTACAGCGTATACCGCTTTGTCGTATGCCTGTACGGTTGCACCTTCGATTTCCTGTGCAGCGTAGTCACCGGTGGTTCCCATCTGTACACCGATGGTCAGCCCCTTTAAGTCATCCGCGGTTTTGATTTCTGCATCGGACTTCATTACGATGTACTGTACAGCATCAAAGTAAGGGTCGGCGAAATCTACGGTCTGTTTTCTCTCATCGGTAATGGTCATTGCTGCGATGGAGCAGTCGATTTTGGTTCCGATTGCTGCTACTAAAGCACCGAACTCCATATCCTGCCATTCAACGGTCAGACCCAGTTTCTCAGCGATTGCTTCGATGAGCTTTACATCAAATCCATCAGGGGTGCCATTGTCATCCACCGTATCAAAGGGCGGGAAAGTCAGATTGGAACCTACGGTCAGGACGCCGTCCTGAAGGGTTGTTACTGCTGCATCTGTGCCTGCAGTCTCAGTGTCTGCAGCAGCAGTCTCGGTCTCAGCAGCGGTTGTCTCGGTATCTGCTGCTGCACTCTCTACAGTCTGTGCGGTTTCTGTTGTAGCTGCGGTATTGCTGCTGCCACAAGCGGTCAGGGATACAACACCAAGCACAACAGCTAACATGGTTGCGATTGTTTTTTTCATAATAAATCCTCCTAATATATTTTAACTATCGTCCAATATAACAGAAGGTGAACCAGATTGCAACCATAAATTTGCATAAATATTAACCAATATTTGTATTTTTATTCATCAAATTGAAAACGGTAGCATACCACGCCGTGTGCCGGGATGTGTACCACAGGGGCTGCAATCCTGGCAAGTCCAGGCACAGAGACCGTTTCCGAAGTCCAGATTTCCAGTCCTGCGTAGAATGCGGGCAGGTTTCTGGTGTCCTGTAACTGCAATACATTTGGCAGCAGGCGGACGCTCTTTGCCTTGTCATTTAAGTTAAAGATTGCCAGAAAGACCGTCTTTTCATCCTCGGTAGTACTCTTCCAGATAACCACATCCTCCTCCCGGTAAATCTCTCTGGCATTTCTGCCATCCCGGTGCATCTTGAGGATGCCGCTGTTAGTCAGCAAGCTGTTAGTAAAGTCGTCATTGTCCTTTAAGTTTCCACCAAACATCAGGGGAGAACGGAACATTCCCCACAATGTCATCATAGTTTTCTGTTCGTCCTGGGTCAGGCGGGTATAACGATCTCCCAGACCTCTGGCATTGGAACGAATTGCAATATGTCCTAAAGGAAGCATGTCACAATCCGGCCAGCTGCCATCTCCCACGTAGTCCTGCCATTCCTGGCACCGTTCAAACATTGCCTTCACATCATTCCAATCATCCCAAAGGTCGTCTGTCATGCGCCACAAGTTGGCATTTTGCTGTAACACCGCTCCATCAGATAGCTGTGCCGGTCCCGGGGAAACGCTTAACACCATGGTTCTTCCGCTGTTCTGAATTGCCCGGTGAATCATTTCCAACTCCCGTGCTGCACATCGGGGTGCTTCCGGCGTATAATAAGTATGACCAAGATCATCTACCTTGACATAGTCCACCCCCCAGGAAGCATAGAGGGCAAATACAGAGTCATAATAAGCCTGTGCACCCTCCTGGGTGGTATCGATTCCGTACATATCCGTATTCCAGGAGCAAAGGGATGCGGGATGTGCAATCTGTCTGGCGGTTGCCTCCGTTCCCAGAATTTTTCCATTCTCATGCACTGCCTGTCTGGGGATGCCCCGCATCATGTGCAGTCCAAATTTTAACCCCAGTTCATGGATGCGGTCTGCAATGGGCTTGAACCCTTTGCCATCTGCCGCCGAGGGGAAACGGTTCACCGCCGGGAGCAGCCGGGAATATTCATCCATGCATAATCTGGTGAATTTATGATAGCCTGCAGAGTCTGCCTCCGGCTCATACCATTGGATATCGCATACCACATATTCCCAACCGTATTTTTTCAGATACTGAGCCATATACTCCGCATTTTCCAGAAGTTCTGCCTCTGTCACGCTGGCGCCAAAGCTGTCCCAGCTATTCCATCCCATGGGGGAAAATGGAGCCGCAGCCTGTAGTTCCTCTCTTATGTTCTTCATGTCTGTTACCTCCCAAGTATTTCTGTAAACCCTACCTCAATATACCGCCGGAGAGGGGAAAAGACAAGAGATTCTGTCCCGCTTGCCAGCCCATTTGCTTTTCTTACGTGAATCCGCTAGAATCAGATTGAAGATGAGATTAAAAATAATTAATTATGGAAAGGATTTTTTCCCATGAGATTAAAGGATTTGGAAATTTATGACCAGATTACCATACAGTGCCACGACAATCCCGATGCGGATGCCCTGGCTTCCGGCTACGGACTGTACTGCTATTTTTCCTCCAAAGGAAAATCCGTCCAGCTGATCTACAGCGGACGCGCCCCCATTCAAAAGGCAAACCTCACACTGATGATCGACCGTCTCCATCTTCCCATTACCTATCTGGCACCCTTTTCCGGTCAGCCTCTCCAGGTTCCGGGACTGCTCATCACCGTGGACTGTCAGTACGGCGAGGGCAATGTCACCCCCATTGAGGCAGAGGATGTGGCCATTATCGACCACCATCAGGATGTTTCTGCCGATTTGGAGAAAAAGGTTGTGGTTTCCTCTCTAGGCAGCTGTGCCACGTTAGTCTGGAAGCTTCTGTGCAATGAGGATTTTCGTTTTTCCGACTACCCTTATCTTGACACAGCGCTTTACTATGGTCTCTACACGGACACCGGACAATTTGCCGAGCTTTATAATCCTCTGGACATAGATATGCGGGAATCTCTCCACTTTGACAAAAATCTGATTACCCTGTTCCGCAACTCCAACCTTTCCCTCCGGGAGCTGGAAATCGCCGGGGTTGCCATGATTCGCTACAGCTACAACGATGACTACCATTTTGCCGTCATCCAGGCGCAGCCCTGTGACCCCAACATTCTGGGACTCATCAGCGACTTTCTCCTCCAGGTGGCAGAGGTTACCAGCTGCCTGGTCTATAATAAAATAGAAGGAAGCGGCGATTACAAGCTGTCCGTCCGTTCCTGTATCAAGGAAGTCAATGCCAGTGAACTGGCGGCTTTTCTCACAGAAGGCATCGGAAACGGCGGCGGGCATCTGGAGAAAGCCGGAGGTTATGTAAACCGCAAACTTTATGCCGAGAAACATCCCTCCACCCACTCCGAGGCATTTTTCAACAATCGCATGATTGAATATTTCAACACCTATGACATTCTCTATGCCCAGGACTACGAGGCGGACTTGTCCACCATGCCCACCTACCGGAAGAAGAAAATCCCTTACGGCTATGTGAAAGCTACGGACTGCCTGCCCCTCAGCACCCCCATTGCCTTATACACCGGAGAGGGGGAAATTGAGCAGACAGTGACCGCCGACCTGATTTTTGTCATCAGCCCCAATGCCACCATGCATCCCACCACCCTGCGGCATCTGCGGGACTCCTACGACTGTCTGGACGAATCCTTTGTTCTGCCGGACGAAAGCAGTCTCCCCATTGTGAAAAATAGGCTGACCGGCGACACGGTTCCCCTGCTTGCCCACGCCCGGACCTGTACTCCCGCTGCAGAGGCACTGGTGCATGCCCGGAAACTGGAAAAAGGGGTCAAAGTCTTTTCCATGTGGGACAACAGCCGCTACATCACCGGAAATCCCGGCGATTATCTGGTGGTGCTGGACAGCAATGTGCATGATTTATTTGTAGTAAAAAAGGAGACCTTTGAGGACACCTACGAAAAGGTCTGAAAATCCTTCTGTACAGGCATAAGCCCCGGTATTTCTCTCATACCATGTAGTAATAGAAAAAGGTATGGTTGTCGAATGAAAAAATGGAAGGATTTTCTGCTCTATTTCGGAGCGCTTTTTGTTTTTACCGCAGGAATGCTGCATGTGCTGGGCGGTGCTGCCACCGTGAGCAACAGCGTGGGGGGACGGGAACTTCCCATCTATTGTGTGGAGACCGACAAGCCTCAGATTGCCCTCACCTTTGATGCCGCCTGGGGCAATGAGGACACGAAACAGATTATGGAAGTACTGCGGAAAAATGATGTGAAAGTTACCTTTTTTATGACGGGAGGCTGGGTAGAAAACTACCCGGATGATGTGAAAATGATTCTCGCCGAGGGGCATGATTTGGGAAATCATAGCGAAAACCACAAAAACATGAGCCAGATTTCCGACAGCGAAATCAAGGACGAGGTGATGAAAGTACATGAAAAGGTCAAGGCATTGACAGGCTATGAAATGTTCCTATTTCGTCCGCCCTATGGAGATTACGACAATCATGTGATTAAAGGGGTACGCGCCTGTGGTTACTACCCGATTCAGTGGGATGTGGACTCTTTGGACTGGAAGGACTACGGCGTGGATTCCATCGTAGACACGGTGTGTAACCACAAGCATCTGGGCAACGGCAGCATCATCCTGTGCCACAACGGAGCCAAGTACACCGCCCAGGCACTGGACACCCTCATTACCACCCTCAAGGACAAAGGTTATGAGTTTGTGCCTTTGTCCCAGCTGATTATCCGGGATGATTATCATCTGGATCATGAAGGACGGCAGCATGCAAATTAGTATTTCCATGCAATTGGACAAATAATAAGAATGATCTTATTTTTGCCCGATTTAAACTCATATTTTGTAGCCTTTTGACTTTGTTGACTAGTGCAGAATGTGCAGTTCTCCATTTTTATACAGTCTAAAACGTTTTTTCGCAATTTAGTATGTATTATACCAGAAGGGCTTCTATGGGAGCAATGAAATCCTGTGGAGCGCATCCATTACTTCACCTGCGCCCCACAGAATAATAGAAAGTCACCCATTGCAAATCAAATTTCTCACATGGGCTTTCTACTGGTTATCGTTTCCTTATGCCTGCGCAGGTACCTCCATGGTGACATTGGCACCTTCCAGTCCGGTGACATTGACATTGCGGTTTACTTTAGCATCATAGCTGTCTGCCTTCACAATCTCCGCCAGGTCGATGCCGGTGGTTTCCCTCATGCTCTCAAAAAGTTTCGCCATGACAGCGGGCACATTTCCTGCAATCTGGTCGACACCGGTGCTGCCACCATCGCCCCCGATAATGGTAATCTTGTCAATCTGGGTGAGAGGCTCTGCAATCTTGCCGGCAATCTCAGGCAATACCTTGATCATCATTTCTGCCATCGCTGCCTTGTTGTACTTGGAATACGCCTCGGCTTTTTTCTCCATCGCCTCTGCCTCTGCCAGGCCTTTGGCTGCGATGGCACTCGCCTCCGCATCACCGACCGCTTTGATACCGGCAGCCTCCTGCTCCTTGGCAAAGCGATCCGCCTCTGCCTGGGCCTTTCTGGCAAACCGGTCCGCGTCCGCCTGGGCTTTCATTGCCTCCGCCTGACGCTGTGCCTCGAACTGTTTCGCCTCGGCATCCTTCTGGCGCTGGTACAACTGGGCATCCGCTTTCTGCTGTACGGCGTAGCGGTCTGCCTCTGCCTGTTTCTTAATCTCCGCCTCCAGAGCCTGCTCCTTAACGGCAACCTCTTTCTGCTTTAACTCGATTTCCCGCTCCTGCTTGGCAATATCTGCATTGGCAGTGGTAATCTCAATGGTTTTACGCTGTTCCTCTTTCTGGATTTCGTAAGCAGCATCCGCCATCGCTTTCTTGGTGTCTGCCTCCATCTGCAGCTCCGACCGCTTAATGGCAAGTTCGTTCTGCTTTTTGGCGATTTCTGTCTGGGCTGCCACAGCCGCATCGTTGGATTCCTTGTCGGCAGTCGCCTGAGCTACCTTGATATCCCGTTCACTTTCCGCTCTGGCAATGGCTGCTGCCTTTTTGATTTTTACGATATTATCAATACCGAGGTTTTCAATAACCTCATTGCCATCCACGAAGTTCTGCACATTGAAACTGATAATGTCCAGGCCCATGGCAGCCAGGTCAGGCTCTGCATTTTCTTTTACCAGATTGGCAAATTTCTGACGGTCCGAAACCATTTCCTCCAGTTTCATTTTACCGACAATCTCACGGACATTACCTTCTAACACCTCTCTTGCCACGCCTGCAATATACAGGGTGTCCTGGTTTAAGAAGTTCTCTGCCGCCAGCAAAAGTTTGGTGGGTTCGTTGCTGATTTTTACATTGACGGTGGCATCCACGTTGATGTTGATATAATCAGCGGTGGGCACTGCATTGCTGGTCTTGACATCAATGGGAATCAGCCGGAGATTCAGTTTATCCAGCCGTTCCAGGAAGGGGATCCGGAAACTCGCTTTACCGATAACCACCCTGGATTTTTTCTTGATACCGGAAATGATGAATGCCATATCCGGAGGTGCTTTCACATATCCCATGCACAACAGGATGATAAAAAGTGCAAGGATAATGCCTACTGCGATAATAAGTGTCATAAGTACCTCTCTTTCTGCCGGATGTCCGGCTCCGCATAAGCGGTTTGTAAAGTTTATGTTCCATGGTCAATAAAAGAAGAAATAAAATTGGGTATAAAAAAAGACCTTTATCAGAGCGGTAATGCTCTAATAAAAGTCTTGCGTTCTCATTTGTTCCGGTCACTCATCTTGACGGTTGACGGAAAAACAAACCCGGTTTCTTTGGTAATAGATCATATTTAGAAACCGTTTCGCTACTCCCTTTTATTGACTTGTCACTACTATATCATGTCGCAAGTTTTCAGTCAATAGTCCTGTAGGACTATAAGCTGTTCTGCTTTTTTATAATACTGCTCTGCCTCTTTGTAGTCTTTCTTTTTCGCGTAGGCAGATGCCACCTTACTATAGAAGGAGGCCAGTTCCCGCACCACATCTCCCAGCGCCTGCCCCTTCTCCGTGCTGTCCGGCAAAGCGTCCAGTTTTTCATACTGTTTTAAAAGCTGCTCCTCTGCCACCCGGTAACAGGCAAGGGCATCCTCCACCCGGTCGAAACGGTAGAGGGTGATTCCCATATTCATCCACATGGTTCCCGCAGAAGGATTGTCCTGCAGTCCGTATTCCTGAATCAGCCGGGTGCACTCCGTCACCGCTGCGATTCCGAACTCCTCCTGATCCGTTCCTCCGGCATAGCTCATCATTTCATTCAGTACGGTAAGCTGCAGACTCACATCGCCCTCTCCCACGGCCTCCGCATAAGTTTTCTGGAGAAAATCCTGTGCCGCCTCCATCTCACCTTTCCGAAAATACCCATCCAACTGTTTCAGAAATTCCTGTCCGGTCATGTAAAAATTCCAGCCTTTCCTATCTTTTCATGTTTTTCAATTATAGGGGAAAAATTTGGCTTTTGCAACCGGCCAACATTGACTTTTCCTGTTGGTTGTATTATATTTTACTTTAGTGGATAAACGCGTTAAAGTGCAAAATTATACAAAGGGGTTACAATCATGCCAATTACTTATCTTTTAGAGCAAAACTGCCGTCTTCACGGGGATGACATCTGTCTGGTGGAAATCAATCCGGAGGTGCAGGAAAAACGGCGGGTGACCTGGAAAGAGTACGAGCTCATGGAGCCCAATCCCACCACCCACTACCGTCGTGAAATCACCTGGAATGTCTTTAATGAAAAGGCAAACCGTTTCGCCAACCTTCTGCTCTCCAGAGGAGTGAAAAAGGACGACAAAGTGGCAATTCTGCTGATGAACTGTCTGGAATGGCTGCCGATTTACTTCGGTATCCTGAAAACCGGAGCCATCGCCGTTCCCTTAAATTTCCGTTATGCACCGGATGAAATTGAATATTGTGTAAATCTGGCGGATGTGGACATTCTGGTTTTCGGTCCGGAATTCATCGGACGTGTGGAGGAAATCGCTGACCGTATCAGCAAAAACCGCCTGCTTTTCTATGTGGGGGACAACTGCCCCAGTTTTGCAGAGGACTATTCTTCCCTCACTGCCAACTGCTCCAGCCAGACACCCCAGATTCCTTTAAAGGACAGTGACAATGCCGCCATCTATTTTTCCTCCGGCACCACCGGCTTTCCCAAGGCAATTTTACATAATCACGAAAGTCTGGTACATGCCTGCAAGGTGGAGCAGAACCATCACGGTCAGACCAAAGATGATGTATTCCTCTGCATCCCGCCCCTTTATCATACCGGAGCGAAAATGCACTGGTTTGGTTCTCTTTTGTCCGGGGGCAAAGCGGTTCTGTTGAAGGGCACGAAGCCGAAATATATACTGGATGCGGTGTCCAAAGAAAAATGTACCATTGTGTGGCTGTTAGTTCCCTGGGCGCAGGACATCCTGGAGGCGCTGGACAGCGGCGAACTGAAATTAGAAGATTACGAACTTTCCCAGTGGAGACTGATGCATATCGGTGCACAGCCCGTACCCCCCAGTCTGATTAAACACTGGAAAAAATATTTCCCCAACCACCAGTACGACACCAACTACGGTCTCAGCGAGTCCATCGGACCCGGCTGTGTCCATCTGGGTGTGGAAAATATTAATAAAGTGGGTGCCATCGGCAAAGCCGGATTTGGCTGGGAAGTAAAAATTGTGGATGAAAAGGGCGAGCCTGTGAAACAGGGAGATGTGGGCGAGCTTTGTGTCAAGGGTCCCGGTGTCATGACCTGTTACTATCACGATGAGCGGGCAACTGCCGAGGTGTTAAAGGACGGCTGGCTTTACACCGGCGATATGGCGATGCAGGATGAGGACGGTTTCTACTTCCTGGTAGACCGGAAAAAGGATGTCATCATCAGCGGTGGCGAAAATCTTTACCCGGTACAGATTGAGGATTTCCTGCGGACACATTCCGCTATCCATGATGTAGCTGTGATTGGTCTGCCCGACCACCGTCTGGGCGAAATTGCCGCCGCCATCATTGAGTTAAAGCCCGGTGCTATCTGCAGCGAGGAGGACATCAACGATTTCTGTAAAGCCCTGCCCCGTTACAAACGCCCCCACAAGGTTATTTTTGACCAGATTCCCCGTAATCCCACCGGGAAAATTGAGAAACCCAAGCTGCGCCAGAAATACTGTGGCGAGCGTCTGGTAGAAGCTCAGAACAAAGGTTAATCACAGACAGGAGAACACTATGATACTGAAGATTTTAATGCTTGTATGCTTTTTTGCTGTAATGGTTGCCATCGGCTTTTACTGCCGTAAAAACGCAACAGATGTAAACGGATTCGTGCTGGGTGGACGAAGTGTGGGTCCCTGGCTCACCGCTTTTGCCTACGGAACTTCCTACTTCTCCGCAGTAGTCTTTATCGGTTACGCAGGACAGTTTGGCTGGAAATACGGCATCGCCTCCACCTGGATTGGTCTGGGCAACGCGTTCATCGGCTCCCTGCTGGCCTGGATGGTGCTGGGCAGACGCACCCGTATTATGACCCAGCATTTAAATTCCGCCACCATGCCAGAATTTTTTGGACAGCGTTTCCATTCCAATGCACTGAAAATCGGTGCATCCATCATTGTTTTTATTTTCCTGATTCCCTACACCGCCTCCCTGTACAACGGTTTATCCCGGTTGTTTGGCATGGCGTTCCACATCAACTACACGGTATGTATTGTGCTGATGTCGGTGCTCACCGGTGTGTATGTCATTGCGGGCGGTTACATGGCAACTGCCATTAACGATTTCATTCAGGGACTGATTATGTTATTCGGTATCGCGGTGGTAATTGCTGCGGTGCTTTCCGCCAACGGTGGATTTTTAAGTGCCTTGGACAGTCTGGCACGGGTAGAGGACGCTGCTGCCGCCTCCACGCCCGGTGTGTTTGCCTCCTTCTTCGGTCCTGATCCGTTAAATCTGTTGGGCGTGGTCATCCTGACTTCCCTGGGAACCTGGGGTCTGCCACAGATGGTACAGAAATTCTATGCGATTAAAAGCGAGAATGTAATTCACAAAGGTGCGGTGATTTCCACTTTATTTGCTGTAGTGGTATCCGGCGGCTGCTATTTCCTGGGTGGTTTTGGACGTCTGTATTCTGATCAGATCGATATTGCGGCAGAGGGTTACGACAGTGTGATACCCACCATGCTCTCCAACTTGTCCCCGCTGCTCATCGGACTGGTGGTAATTCTGGTGTTATCCGCCTCCATGTCCACACTGTCCTCTCTGGTCATTGCATCCAGTTCGACACTGACCATCGATTTGATTAAGGATAATCTGGTAAAAGATATGGATGACAAGAAACAGGTGCGCATCATCCGTGGGCTGATTGTGGTGTTTATTGCAATCTCTGCAGTTCTCGCCATTGTGCAGTACAAGAACAATATCACCTTTATCGCCCAGTTGATGGGTGTGTCCTGGGGTGCCCTTGCGGGAGCCTTCCTGGCGCCGTTCCTGTACGGCTTGTATTCCAAGCGTGTGACCAAAGCATCCGTCTGGGTCAGCTTTATCTTCGGTGCAGGAATCATGGTTCTGAACATGCTGTTCCGCAGTTCCTTCCCTGTACTGCTGCAGTCTCCCATTAACTGTGGCGCTTTCGCCATGATTGCAGGATTGGTGCTGGTTCCGTTGGTAAGTCTGTTTACGCCGAAACTGGATAAAAAGCTGGTGGACGATGCCTTTGCCTGTTATGATAAGAAAATTGAAGTGCCGGTATCCATGGCGCTGGGTGATGGAGAGAATAAATAAGATATATAGTTTAAAGGTAATGACGCCCGCGTGAGAATTCCCCATTGAGTCTGTTAAATTGACAACCAGCCTGCGGGCGAGTTATCCGGTTTGCGATGAATGACTGTAGAAAAACGCCGGCATTTAGGTGCGGTTCTTTCGCACCTTATGTGCCGCTGCGATTTTTCTCCAAGCGGGAGCGTGTCATGAATGCAAACGGATAGCGATGCAGCAGGCGTCCGTCAAACCACAGATTGTAAAGAAATTCCGACACAGCGGGCGTTCACAGTTTAAATTATCTCATTTAATTGGAAGAATCAACAGATGGGGGAAAAATTCTCTTTAATTTTTTATGACAACTGATATAGGCAGGAATCAAAAAGCAATCTGCCAGAAGCCATGCTGCGGGGCTTGCGAAGCAGGCAGCCATAAAGCCGAAAGCCGGCACCAGGAAAAAGCCAACGAAAGCTCTGGCAATCATCTCAAACACGCCGGCAAAGACAGCAAACTTGGGGAATCCCATTCCCTGAATCAGGAAACGGACGATATTTACCAGTGCCAGTAAAATATAAAAGCATACATTGACAATCAGGAAAGTCCTTGCACTGGCAAGAATTTCTACTTCAGAGGCATCCAGGAACAGCAGTTCCAGCGGTGTGGCAAATAAAAGCACAATTCCCAGTGCAATCACGGAATATCCCACCCCCAGAATGACACAGGATTTTAAGCCCTGGGATACACGGTCCAAACGCTTTGCCCCCACATTCTGTCCACCGTAAGTGGCCATGGTAGATCCCATGGCATCAAAGGGACAGGCCAGAAATCCATTGATTTTTCCGGCTGCGGTGACAGCGGCAACCACGGAGGAACCCAGCGTATTCACTGCGCTCTGCAGGATAACGCTGCCGATGGCGGTAATGGAATACTGCAGTCCCATGGGAACACCCATGCCACAGAGAATTCCCGCAATATGACCATCAAACTTCCAATCATACTTATCCATTTTAAGGATCTCATATTTTTTACGCATATAAAATAAACACAGCACGCCGGATACCCCCTGGGAAATCACCGTGGCATAAGCTGCACCCTCCACACCGGTATGAAAGCCCAGAATAAAAGCAAAATCCAGTCCAATATTTAAAACAGAAGAAAGCACCAGAAAATAGACCGGTGTCTTGGAATCTCCCAGGGAACGGATAATTCCCGATAACAGATTATAAAGATAGGTTACCGGAATTCCCGCAAAAATCACTACAATATAACGATAGGCTCCCTCTAAAATATTATCCGGTGTTCGCATCCAGATTAAAATAGGACGGCACAAAGCCACTGTGGCAATGGTCATTACCACTGCAAAAATCGCAGAAATCCAGACGGAATTTGCCACGTACTTACGCATGGAATCGTAATCTTTTGCTCCGAAACGCTGTGCAATGGGAATAGCAAAGCCCGCACAGACACCCATGCAGAAACCGATAATCAAAAAGTTAATGGAGCCGGTCGAACCCACTGCTGCCAGTGCATCTACTCCCAGAGTCTTTCCTACAATGATGGTATCCATCAAAGCATAGAACTGCTGAAACAGCATGCCCATCAAAAGAGGAATGGCAAAGCCAATAATAATCCGCATGGGTTTTCCTTGTGTCAAATCTTTAATCATAAAAACATACCTTTCTACAAATAAAATACGGGTGAAGTGCTATGCTTCACCCGCAATCTTACCTCAATCTATTTCTTTATGCAAATGGATTTTCCGTGGGATAACGATCCGTTTTCGGATGATTAT
>CAKRTZ010000033.1 GCA_934402515.1 uncultured Lachnospiraceae bacterium | reverse complement strand
TGATTCTCAAGGAAATCCCGTCCTATGAATCAAAAACGCTCCGCGGGGATGTGCAGCTCGCAGAGAAGAAGTTTATGTTACGCATACCGCTCGCGCGCAAAGAGTCGGCAAGCGCCTATTTTTTATGAGAAAACTGAGGTGTGAACCCATAAGATTGATTTTTAGGGAGGCTTATGCGTTGTGGAAAGTTTCATAAACTTGGAACTTACATATAAGAGCAGATCTATGAAAGCTCTTATGGGTCACTTAGATGGCATATTGCATTTGGAATGTCGATTTTTTTAAAAATCTTACCTATAAGAAGCCACATTCAGAGCACTTATGAGTTTGCCATTATGTTTTTTTTAAAATTCCTACCTATAAGAGTTGATTATGGTGGTATTTATAAGTCAGGACTATGGTGTGACTTGAAAAGAGTACATATAAGATATAACTGTTACTATGGTTTATAGGTTCTAAAAAGAAAATTATGTAAACTAGAGAATGATTTGTGGATTTGTACTCTTTATTCATGAGCATGGATCGATGCTCTTGCCTCTTCTTTAATCTTCCGGATATCTAACAGACCAAAAAACCGGAAACCCTGTCGCGGGTTCCCGGTTTTCCTATACACTCAGAGTGTCAGCACCGTAAGTGTATACACTCAATTAACAACCGAAGTTAAAGTATTTGCAGATAGCATTAAATAACTCGGAACAGCTATTGAAAGTAAAACACATATTCAAATCCTCCTTGTTTTCTTAGTTTCTATCTTGTTTCGTGTGTCTCAGCTAAGCACAAACAAATTGTAACAATTTCGTAACATTTAAACAATAGGAGGATTCTGGATAACCTGTCATATTTTTCAAAACTTTGATTTCTTAAGCTTTCTGCGCTGTGCTGCCACTGACAGCACTATTGCATCCATGCCTTTAGCCGCTCTGCGATTTCCTTCGTGCAGGAGGCGGTGACACGGATTCCCTCCGGCAGATATTCCTGGGAGCGGACATCGGCATGCTCCTGGAGATAGGAAACGCGTCCGCCTTCGGTGTAGGGAAAGAGAAAGTCCGCCAGCATCTGTTTATCATATAAATGGTCACAGATAAAAGAGAGCAGTGCCGGAATATGGGCAGGATTTCTGGCGGAAAAATAAAAGGCACGGTCTGTGGCAGAAGGCGTTTCCGGGGCATTCTCTGCAAGATCCACTTTATTATAGAGGGTAAGCATAGGAATATCCCCGGCACCTAAATCATCCAGAGTCTGAGTGGTCACCTGAATATGTTCCTTGTAAGCCGGGTCAGAGAAATCCACTACCTGTAACAACAAATCAGCTGTCACCGCTTCCTCCAGGGTAGAGCGGAACGCCTGTACCAGATGGTGGGGAAGCCGATCAATAAAACCTACGGTGTCCGACAGGAAAAAGCCCCGGTGGTCATCGGGCATAATGCGCCGTACCGTGGTGTCCAGGGTGGCAAACAGCATATCTTGCTCCAATACCTTCCGCTCCTCATCCTGATGGAAGTAAGATAAGAGAGAATTCATCACCGTGGATTTTCCAGCATTGGTGTAGCCCACTAAAGCCACCTGGGGAAGTGGGGAGGAATTCCGCAGTTTCCGCTGGGTATCCCGGTCTTTTGCCACATCTATGAGATTACGGCGGCATTCATTGATGCGATGCTCAATGTAACGGCGGTCCAGTTCCAGCTTTTTCTCACCAGCACCCTTGTTACTCATGGCACCGCTGGCTCCACCCTGCCGTCCCAGGGCGGCATGCAGTCCCACCAGACGGGGGAGGGTGTATTGCAGCCTGGCAAGTTCTACCTGAAGTTTTGCCTCGCGGGTTCTGGCTCTGGAAGAAAAGATTTCCAGAATGAGAGAGGTCCTGTCCAGAATGGGCATATCCAGTTCCTGCTGCAAATTGCGGAGCTGGGTGGGGGACAGGGCGCTGTCGAAAATCAGCATGTCCGGCTGCAGGCGGGCAATTTCCTGGCGCAGTTCAGTCAATTTTCCTGTTCCGATATAAAGGGCATTGTGGGCGGCGGGGAGATTCTGGGTCATTTCTCCGATGACTTCAAAGCCACAGGCGTCTGCCAGACCGGAAAGCTCCTGCAGTGCATGTTCAAAATGGGGATCATCATCAATACAAACCCCGACTAAATAAGCTTTTTCCATAAATTATAAAACCTTTCTGAGACCTGCTTCTTGCTTTTAGTTTTCGATAGTGTTATGATTCTATGCATATTGTTAAAGAAAAAACAAAGTAGAAATGAGGTCAGATTGAAAAATGGATAATCAATTTAATACGCCTGCGCAGGTGATAGAGGGAAATATCAACACTGCAGTAACCAAGGCAAATCTTCCCATCGGTAAAATGATTTTACTTGCCATCTGGGCAGGAGCTTTCGTGGCAATCGGTGCGAACAGCAGCAGCGTGGCTGCACATTCCGTACAGAGTGTGGGCGTGGCAAGAGCATTGGCAGGCACGATTTTCCCGGTAGGGCTTTTAATGATCATTCTCATTGGCGGTGAACTTTTTACCGGTAACTGCCTGATGACTATGAGTGTTCTGGAGAAAAAAATCACCTGGGGAAAAATGTTCCGTAATCTGGTTGTGGTTTATTTTGCAAACCTGGTGGGCAGCCTTGTGGTAGCTGTGCTGGGATATTTCAGCGGACAGTTTAATTATTCCGGTGGAGCACTGGGAGCCTATACCATCAATGTGGCAGTGAGCAAGGCTTCTATTAAACCCGGAGCCGCTTTTGCATCCGGCATTCTCTGTAATGTACTGGTCTGTCTTGCCATTCTTCTGGCAGCAACCGCCAAAGATATTATCGGAAAAATCTTTGCCTGCTTTTTCCCTATCTTTGCTTTTGTGACGGCAGGGTTTGAGCACTGTGTTGCCAATATGTACTATATTCCGGCAGGCCTGCTTGCCAAATTAAATCCCCAGTATGTGGACAAGGCGCGGGAACTTTATAATCTCACAGATGAAAAACTCTCCGCCTTGAGCTTGACCGGCATGATCCGGAATCTGGTTCCGGTAACGCTGGGCAACTTCGTAGGCGGAGCAGTCTGCGTGGGTGTGATGGCATATCTGATTTACAGAAAAGACTGGACCAAATAAACAGGTCAGACAATCACATATGTAAATAATTCATCTGTTGCTGCAGTTCTTCCGGCACCTGGTCGGTAAACTTGGCAAATACATTTTCCAATTTATGGATCTGTCCACCCAGCCGTATATCATAGCGGTCAAACATGTCGGTGTAGAGCGGATTGGAGTGCAGCGCTTCCCGATAAGCGTGGGAGAACGGGCAATAGGTGAAAATAATATTTCTGGCAACCTTATTCAATCTTGGAGAACCATTGCTCTCATAGAGAATCCAGGTCATATAATCCTGTACAAACAGTTCCTTGTAGCTGTTTCTTGCCTTCTGCAGGCTGGTCTTGATCTTTTCCTTGGCGTCTGCAGACAGTTCATGATTTTTCCGATAAAACTGTACATAATCAAAATATTCGCTGGTGAGGGAACGTTCAGATAAGTCGTTCCAACGCGCCCCCTGGATACGGCGGCACATTTCCCACCGGAATTCTCCAACCAGATGAGTGATCTGTGTCTGTAAATCCTCCAGGGAGAAAACCGAGAGTAACATTCTTGCGGGAGTGGTGCGTTTGCGTCCTTCAATTTCCTGCCACATAACGGCTCGTGTACCGATGTTAGGGGTGAGGATGAAATCGGGAAGAATTTCGATTTGAATAAATTCCCGATTTACTCCCGCCTCCGGAGCGGTAAAGATGGTATCCCGATAAAAGGCACTGAAGTCAATACTGCGGATATTGTCTAAAACCTTGTGAATGGATTCGGCGCTGATAAGGCAATCCCGCAATGGTTTGATTACCTGATCCTTGCAGAAAACGGGGCAGAAGGTGATGATATGTCCGCTGGTCATTTTATTAGCAGAGGGAAAGAGATTATTTAACTCGAATAACACTCTTTGTTCGGCATTACCTAAGGCTTCTTCTTCCTCTTGCGCGGTGATGTGTCCCTGGGCCCGCTGCTCCCGCAGATAGGTCTGATAGTCCTGGTCAAATTCGTTACGGGAGGGGGATTTCTCACCTTTATAGATTGCGGTAAGCCATTCATAAATGCTATAGATACCGGAATCCGGATTGGTGGGAAGCTGCTCACAGAGTGTATATAAATAAGCAGCATTTTCCTCGCCTGCCAGTTCTTCATCCATGTATCCGAATTCAAGGAACATTTTCACAACAGTTGGAATCTTTTCGCCATACAGGCTCTGCATAAAGGCATTGGTATATATTTTATAAAAATGAGCCGTTAAATCCTTGCGGATGCGGCGGGCATCATCGTCCACGGCGTTTTTATCCTTCAGGGATTTATAGGCATTCAGCGCCGTGTTAAAGGTCTCCTGTAATTGAGAAGTACATCCACTGTATTGCAGAATGGTTTCGCAGGAATTATGCAATGCGGCAATGCCGGTAACTTTTCCTGATTCCAGGTCAGCCACCTTTTCATCATGTTCCTGACGGCGCACGGCCAGAAGAGTACGGTTGATGCGGGGAAGCCGTTCAACAGCCTGTGACATTTTCATCATATATTCATGGATGGTGGTATAGGAAGGATCATCCTGGGGGGTATGATGAACCAGGCTGGAAAAACATTCTAACAGATCCTTTTTATCTTCGTTTACAATGAGTTCTGCCAGTTTCAAATCCATTTCGGAAATTTCGTTGCAGCAGCTGACGAGACGCCGGATATCGAAATAAGCTTTCAGTGTAAAACCATTCAGCACATCTGGGTTGGACACCATGGTATCGGCTACCTGATGGCCGAACAGATCCTGAAGTCCCACATAGTAGGAATACTCCCATGGCTCAATGGGTCTGGTAAAGGTCAGTTCCGGTAATTCTGCCAGTGAATCCAGTCTCTGGGGAGCGAAGGAATGACTGTTGCAGAAATCCAGATAATAGGCATAGGTATCTTTTATAAAACGCAGGCTGCGTTTGTTCTGAGCCAGCATTTCCCGGTATTTTTCAAAGACATACATAATCTGCCGGAACAGGGAAATGGAAAACAGGTTGGTCATATCCCTGTTGTCCCTGGTAATAGGTACAATCCCTTTTTTGTGGGAATAGGGAATCGGAAGCAGTACGCAGTCTTCCAGGGTGACACAATTACAAAAATGAGTTTCCCCGCAGGATTCCAGCAGCCCTATGACATCACCCTTACCCAGAGTATAGCTGATGCAGGAGCATTGGATTTCTACGGTTCCTGATACGATCAGGTAAAGTTTATTGACGGTCTGCCCAATTGCATATAGGGTAGTATGTTTGGAAACATTGATGGAAGCCATGTCGTTTCTCCTCCAAAAACAGAATAAAATCATTATATCTTAAAATACAAAAATTTGGAAGAGAAAGCGGTATTTTTTAGAGTTTTGAGTGCACTTTTTAGAGTTTTATGATAATATAAAACGGAGATAGTAAGCAGCACATGCAGAAAAGAGGATCAATATGGAACCTAAGATTGGTGTGGATGAAAAAATCAAACAGATAAAGCCGGAGGTAGAGCAATTACTGCGCTATCTGCCATGGTTACAGGAAAAATCCGGAGTCAGCATGCACACAACATTTAAGGGAGAGGGAATTGCGGAACATTCACTGGCATTTCCTGTATATGACGGAACTCTGATGGCTTTCGTCAAAGAGGCCTCCAAACTTTCCATGATGAATCGAAATTATCCTTACATTTATTCCTGGAACTGGATTCGGACGGTAGCTGATGAGAAAAGAGTGATTGCCAATGCCACCATCAGGGATCTGGATGTTTTGTGTGGTATTTTTTCCCATTATATTCTGGGTGGAATGACCAAAACCGCATTGTGGTCCGCAGGTATGGAACAGGGGATTTATCTGGAATTGTTGCAAAAACTGAAAGCATTACTGGATTTTTGGGATAAACCCCTTGCATAAGAAAGAACGAAGGTGAAGAAACCGGTGTGAAATATCAGTTTTACATCAGGGAATGAGGGTTACCATGGGAGAAAAGTCGGAACAGAAGCGGCAGTATATTTTGGATCGCGCAAGAAAGGTATTTATAGAGAAGGGATTCCGCAGTGTCACCATGAAGGACATTGTGGATGCCTGTGAGATCAGCAGGGGTGGGCTCTACCTTTATTTTGCAGGAACGGAGGAAATTTTCCTGGAGGTGCTGAAACGGGAGTCGGAAGCGGATGATGATGTATTTTCCGTCAATATTACGGAGAATGCTACCGCGGCAGATATTCTGCTTGTGTTTTTTAAAGAACAGAAAAAGGAATTGCTTCGTAAAAACGATGATCTGGCAGTGGCAACCTATGAGTATTACTTTGCTCATGGAAAGGAACAGAAAGAAAATCTCTGGCACAGCCAGTATGAAGCAGGAGTATGGATCCTGCAGAGATTGATTGAAAAGGGAATTGAAAACGGCGAGTTTTATCAGGTGGACAGTGGTGTGATGGCACATACCATCATGTTGGTGATTGAGGGCATGAAAATTGTGGCACACACAGGAGAGATTACAGAGAGTATGATTGATCAACAGTTTGGGGCTTTTGTCCAACAGCTGTGTATTGAGGAATAGAATAAAGACGCAAAGGGATGCCTCAAGGATGATCGGATGTCCTTGGGCATTTTTGCGGTAAAAAGAAAACACGGGAAAAGGATGGTTGTCAATATGATAGAAACAGTACTGGAAATGGAGCTTCCGGTAGGGGAAAAACTGGTGATTAAAAGGAATCGGCTGCAGCCCACCGATGGAGAACCCATCGGACGTTTCAGCGTACTTTCCGGTATTCATGGGGATGAACTGGAAGGACAGTATGTCTGTTATGAAATTGCAAGGAGGATTAAGGAACATCCGGAGTTCCTTCATGGAACCGTAGATATCTATCCGGCACTGAATCCTTTGGGCCTGGAGCTGGCAGAACGCACTCTGCCCCAGTATGACATGGATATGAACCGGACTTTCCCGGGAAGCGAGGATGGGGACGGAATGGATCGCGTGGCAGCTGCACTGGTACGGGAACTGACCGGATCCGACATGTGTATTGATGTTCATGCCAGTGACAAGTTGGTGAGAGAGATTCCCCAGGTACGTCTCAGCGAGGAATTTGCCCAACAGCTATTACCTTATGCAAAATTGATGAATGTGGATATGATCTGGATGAACGCCACAGCCACCGTACACGAGTCCACTTTGGCACATGCCATGAATATGCTCCAGATCCCTACGCTGGTAGTCGAAATGGGTCTGGGGATGCGGATCAATCCGGTCTATGGGAATCAGGTGGTAGATGGAATTTTTAATCTGATGCATCAGATGGGAATCTGGGAGGAAGAAGTGGGAGTAACCCAGATGCCGGTGATTTCCACCGATGGCTCTGTGGAGTTTTTGCGGGCAGAAGCGGCAGGTGTCTTCATTCCACAGATTGCCCACAACCACTATGTACAGGAGGGGGAAATCATTGGGAAAATCGTGGATGCACTGGCAGGGGAGAAACTGCAGGAGATTGTAGCAGCAAAACCGGGGTTGGTGTTTACTCTGCGGGAATACCCCATTGTATACAAGGGAGCATTGCTGGCTCGTATTTTGACAGATATCGGAGGTGACGAACGTGCATAAGTTGGAATTATATCGACTGGAATCTCCTTTCCGGGAGGATATGGTGGTGCGGGGCTATCAGTTTGGAAAGGGAGAAAAGGCAGCCTGTATCGTAGGCCCTATGCGGGGAAATGAGATCCAGCAGCTGTATATCTGTTCCCAGCTTATTCAACGGCTGAAGGAATTGGAGGCCAATGGCTGTATCAGCGCAGGCAAACAGATTCTGGTGGTTCCCTCCGGCAATGTTTATTCCATGAATGTGGGCAGACGGTTCTGGGGAATGGAAGGAACGGATATCAATCGGATGTTTCCGGGAAATGCCCATCTGGATACAGCGGAGAGAATTGCAGATGGAATTTTGCAACAGATCAAGGATTACAGTTTTGGCATTCAGCTGGCTTCGTTTTATATGTCAGGAGAGTTTGTACCTCATGTGCGGATGATGGAGACCGGATTTCAGAATGCATCTCTTGCCAATCTGTTCGGACTTCCCTATGTGGTAGTGCGTAAACCCAGTCCCATTGATACCAAGACCCTGAACTATAACTGGCAGGATGAAATGACCGCAGCGTTTTCTCTCTACACCAATAAGAACCAGGAAATTGATGACAAAAGTGCCCGCCAGGCAGTGGCAGCAATTCTCCGGTTTCTTACCCGGATGGGGATTATCCGGTATGAAAGCCATAGTGGATATATCAGCCATGTGATCAAAGAAGAGGATCTGATGAATGTTCACGCATCCTGTGGAGGCATTCTGGTCAGAGAAGTGAATAATGGGGAGGAGATGCGCTATGGCATGCAGATCGCCCATATCATTGATCCGCTGGAGGGCGAAATTAAGGAAATCATCAAGGCACCTACAGACGGAATTCTCTTTTTCTCCCACACAGAACCCTTAGTGGGGGAGGGGGATATCATTTTCCGTATCATACACAGATTACACGAGTAATTTATCTATCTTCACGATTGCAAAAATACAGATTCTCTGTATAATAAAAACAGTATGTTGATTACACACTAATACAAATGGAGGAAATGATTTTATCTATGGACAACGTAAATCAAGTTTCCGTCGTCAAACGTATCTACGTCGAAAAGAAGGAACCCTATGCGGTGAAAGCAAAGGAACTGCAGGAGGAAATTGAAAGCTTCTTAGGCATTCATACCGTGAATCGTGTGCGTATTTTTATCCGCTATGATGTGGAGAATCTCTCCAATGAAGTTTTCGAGAGAGCCTGCCGCACTGTTTTTTCTGAGCCGCCGGTAGATATTCTTTATCATGAAAACATTGAGATCCCTGAAGATGCAAAGGTTTTCAGCGTGGAGTTTTTACCTGGTCAGTTTGATCAGAGAGCGGATTCCGCGGTACAGTGCGTGCGCTTCTTAAAAGAGGATGAGGAGCCTATTATTCGCACTGCTGTTACATATATGATACAGGGAAATGTCAGTGAAGAACAGCTGGCAAGTATCAAATCCTATTGTATCAATCCGGTAGATTCCAGAGAGACCGGCATGGAAAAACCAAAGACTCTGGTGATGCACTATGACGATCCTGCTGATGTGTCTTATTTCGAAGGATTTACCCAGATGTCCAGTGAACCTCTTCGTGAGTTGTACGAGAGCCTGAACCTGGCGATGACGTTCAAAGATTTTCTTCATATTCAGAATTATTTCCGTGACGAGGAGCACAGAGATCCTTCTATGACAGAGATCCGTGTGCTTGATACTTATTGGTCTGATCATTGCCGTCACACCACTTTTTCCACCGAATTAAAAAATGTAGAATTTGAAGATGGCTACTACCGTGATCCTATTGAGACCACCTATCGCAGCTATCTGGATACCAGAAGCGAGATTTTTGCAGGGCGTGAGGATAAGTTTGTCTGCCTGATGGATCTGGCCCTGATGGCAATGCGTAAGCTGAAAGCAGATGGCAAGCTGGAAGATATGGAGAAATCCGATGAGATTAACGCCTGCTCCATCGTTGTTCCTGTGGAGATGGATTACGAGGACGGCAGAGGACCTGTCACCGAGGAGTGGCTGGTATTCTTCAAAAATGAAACTCACAATCATCCCACGGAGATCGAGCCTTTCGGTGGTGCGGCTACCTGTCTGGGTGGAGCCATCCGTGATCCTCTTTCCGGCCGTGGCTATGTCTATCAGGCAATGCGTGTGACAGGTGCAGCGGATCCCACCGTTCCTGTGGCAGATACGTTGAAGGGCAAACTTCCCCAGAAGAAACTGGTGCGTGGAGCTGCCAGCGGATATTCTTCCTATGGAAACCAGATCGGTCTTGCAACCGGCTATGTGAAGGAAGTTTACCATCCGAATTATGTGGCAAAACGTATGGAGATCGGCGCGGTTATGGGTGCTGCTCCCAGACGCAATGTCATCCGTGAAAATTCCGACCCCGGCGATATTATCGTACTGCTAGGCGGTCGTACTGGACGTGATGGCTGTGGCGGTGCTACCGGTTCCTCCAAGAAACATACCGAGAGTTCTCTTTCCACCTGTGGTGCAGAGGTACAGAAGGGTAATGCTCCCACCGAGCGTAAAATCCAGAGACTGTTCCGTCGTGCAGAGGTAAGCCATCTGATTAAGAAATGTAACGATTTCGGTGCAGGCGGTGTGTCGGTTGCCATCGGCGAACTGGCAGATGGATTGATTGTTGATCTGGATAAAGTGCCGAAGAAATATGCGGGTCTTGACGGCACGGAGTTAGCAATTTCCGAGTCCCAGGAGCGTATGGCAGTAGTGATTGACCCCAAGGATTTAGACGAATTCATGGGTTATATTGCAGAGGAAAATATTGAAGCTGTGGTAGTTGCTACCGTAACCAAGGAGCCCAGACTGGTACTGAAATGGAGAGGAAAGGATATCGTAAACATTGCGAGAGCCTTCCTGGATACCAACGGTGCCCATCAGGAAACCGATGTCAAGGTGGAGATGCCTTCCCAGGAGGACAACTACTTCGAGAAGATTGCAACTTCCGCAGTTGCCAAGGCACTGGAACAGAAAGATGTCAAGGGCGCATGGCTTGCCCTGTTAAATGATCTGAATGTCTGCTCCCAGAAGGGACTGGTGGAGATGTTTGACTCCTCCATCGGCGCAGGCAGCGTGCTGATGCCTTACGGCGGTAAGTATCAGCTGACCGAAACCCAGGCAATGGTAGCAAAACTTCCCGTATTAAAAGGAAAGACCGATACCGTAACCATGATGAGTTATGGTTTCGACCCTTACCTTTCCTCCTGGAGCCCTTACCACGGTGCAATTTACGCCGTAGTAGAGTCCCTGTCCCGTATCGTGGCAAACGGTGGTGATTTCAGCAAGGTTCGTTTTACCTTCCAGGAATACTTCCGCCGCATGAGCGAGGAGCCGTCCCGTTGGAGCCAGCCCTTCGCCGCATTGCTGGGTGCCTATGATGCACAGTTAGGTTTTGGACTTCCCTCTATCGGAGGCAAGGATTCCATGTCTGGAACGTTCAATGATATCGATGTTCCGCCCACCCTGGTTTCCTTTGCTGTGGATGTGGCAAAGAGCGGTCAGGTGGTAACACCGGAATTAAAGCAGGCTGGGGATAAACTGGTACTGTTTGAACTGGAAAAGGATGATTTTGATATCCCGGTTTACGAGGATGTCATGGCATTGTATGAACAGATTCAGAAACTGATCTGGGAGAAAACAGCAGTGGCTGCCTATGTAACCGATGCAAAAGGTGTGGCTGCGGCTATGTCCAAGATGGCATTCGGTAACAAACTGGGTGTAAAAGTCGAGAGCGATGTGGATGCCGAAGAACTGTTTGAAAACCAGATTGGTGCATTCCTGTTGGAGATTCCCGCAGACAAACTTTCCTTGCTGAAGGAAAGAGATCTGGACTACCGTGTGATGGGAACTGTCACCGAGGAGCCTGCCTTTGTGGTAGGAGATGTGACCATTTCCATGGACGAGGCATTAAAGAGCTGGACCAGCAAACTGGAGAAGGTATTTCCCACCAAAGCGGTGAAAGAAGTAACCCCTGTGGAGGAAAAACTGTATCAGGCTTCCGATATTTATGTATGTAAGAATAAGGTAGCAAAACCTACCGTATTTATTCCGGTATTCCCCGGCACCAACTGTGAGTACGACTCCACAAAGGCATTTGAGCGTGCAGGAGCAGAGGTTGTTACCAAAGTCTTTAAGAATCTTACCGCTGAGGACATCCGTTCCTCCGTGGATGAATTCGAGAAAGCAATCTCCCAGGCACAGATTATTATGTTCCCTGGTGGATTTTCCGCCGGTGATGAGCCGGACGGAAGTGCGAAATTCTTTGCAACCGCATTCCAGAATGCGAAGATCAAAGAAGCAGTCATGAAGTTATTAAACGAGAGAGATGGATTGGCTCTTGGTATCTGTAACGGTTTCCAGGCACTGATTAAACTGGGTCTGGTTCCTTACGGCGAAATTGTGGGGCAGAAGGAGGATTCTCCCACCCTGACCTTTAATACCATCAACCGCCATATCTCCAAAATGGTTTATACCAAAGTGGTTTCCAACAAGTCACCCTGGTTACAGCAGGCAAAACTGGGCGGTGTCTATGTAACCCCCGCCTCCCACGGTGAAGGACGTTTCGTTGCTCCCACAGAGTGGATTGACAAGCTCTTTGCTAATGGACAGGTAGCGACCCAGTACTGTGACTTATCCGGCAACACTTCCATGGACGAGGAGTGGAATGTCAATGGTTCCTATGCCTCCATTGAAGGTATCACCTCTCCGGACGGACGATGCCTGGGCAAGATGGCACATGTAGAGCGTCGTGACGATGCAGTGGCTATCAACATCTATGGTGAGCAGGACATCAAGATTTTCGAGTCCGGTGTAAATTATTTTAAGTAAGAGTTTTTTGATGGCGCAGCAGCCCTGTTAAGGGGCGGCTGCGCTTGTTATGAAGAAAAAGGAATAAAAATATGTTACGCGCAGTAATTTTTGACATGGACGGCACCATCACTGACACCGAGAAATACTATTTTACCGCCTGGCAGCAGGCATTTCATGAGTTTGGAGTGATGGATTTCGGACCGGAGGATGCATTGGAACTGCGAAGCTTTGATGCAAGACTGGCTGCAGCCCATATCCGGAAAAAGTTTGGCGACGGTGTGGATTATTTTGCAGTCCGGGAAAGACGGAGACAGTTGGTGGAGGATTTACTGAAAACCCAGGGCATCCAGTTGAAACCCGGTACAAAGGAAATTCTTTCCTATATTAAAGAAAAAGGTTTAAAACGTGCAGTGGCAACTGCTACGGCACTGGATTTGACGAAAGAGAGATTAACCGCGCTGGGGATTGCGGGAGAGTTTGATGCCATCATTTCTGCCAAGACGGTGGAATGGGGAAAACCCCAGCCGGATGTGTACTTATATGCGTGTGAACAGATAGAGGAAGTGCCGGGTGATTGTCTGGCAGTGGAGGATTCCCCCAACGGAATTCTGTCCGCTTACCGCGCCGGATGCAAGCCGGTTCTGGTGCCGGATTTGACAGACGCTACACCGGAACTGGAGCCTTTTCTCTATGACTGTGTGCCCAGTCTCACGGATTTAAAAAATACCGTGGAAAGGTGTTTACAAGAGTAGTCGACTATGATAAAATTTTGAAGATTTGGGTAGCGATTCAGAACGGCTCAGAAGAAAGGAAGAAACGAATGCAGGCATTTTTAATTTTGGAAGACGGCACTGTGATGGAAGGACTCCATATCGGTGCGGACAAAGAAGTCATCAGCGAGATCGTATTCAACACCTCCATGGCAGGATATCTGGAAGTGCTTACTGACCCCTCCTATGCAGGACAGGCAGTATGTATGACCTATCCACTGATCGGAAACTATGGAATCTGCAAGGACGATATGGAGTCTGCAAAGCCATGGCCCGATGGATTTATCGTGCGGGAATTATCCCGTACCGCCAGCAACTTCCGTTGTGATTACACCATCCAGCAGTTTCTGGAGGAGCACGGTGTACCGGGAATCGCCGGAATTGACACCCGTGCCCTGGTAAAAATCCTTCGTGAGAAGGGAACCATGAACGGCATGATTACCACCAATGCCAACTATTCTCTGGATGAGATTCTTCCGAAATTAAAAGCATACACCACAGGAAAAGTGGTGGAGAAAGTGACCTGCAAAGAAAAATATACCGTAAAGGGCGTGAAATCCTTAGAGGAGAACGGCCCCATTTCCGGAAGTGCTTTCTTTAATAAGGAAGCCTACGAGAAAGGAATCCGGGAACCCAGACCGTCGATTGTCCATGAATTGAACGGTGCCGGCATGAAAGTTGCCCTGTTGGATTTGGGCGCGAAAGCCAACATCGCCCATTCTCTGGCACAGCGAGGCTGTGATGTCACTGTTTATCCGGCAAACACCCCCGCAGCGGAGATTATCGCAGATGCCCCCGATGGTATCATGTTGAGCAATGGCCCCGGAGACCCCAAGGAGTGTACCGGTATCATTGCGGAAATTAAGAAACTTTATGACACCGATATCCCGATTTTTGGTATCTGTCTGGGGCATCAGCTGATGGCACTTGCCACAGGTGCAGACACCTACAAGATGAAATACGGACACCGGGGTGGAAACCACCCGGTGAAGGATTTGGAGACAGGTCGTGTCTACATTTCTTCCCAGAACCACGGCTATGTGGTGGATATGGACAAACTTGACCCCAAGGTGGCAGTACCGGCATTTATCAATGTCAACGACGGCACTAACGAGGGCTTAAAATATACCGGAAAGAACATCTTCACGGTACAGTATCATCCTGAGGCGTGTGCAGGCCCCCAGGACTCTGCTTATCTGTTTGACCGTTTTATCAAGATGATGAAGGAGGGAAAAGAAAATGCCTAAGAATCCGAATGTACACAAAGTCCTGGTAATTGGCTCCGGCCCCATTGTCATTGGTCAGGCAGCAGAGTTTGACTATGCCGGAACACAGGCATGCCGTTCCCTGAAAGAGGAGGGCATGGAGGTCATTCTGGTTAATTCCAACCCTGCCACCATCATGACCGATGGCGACATCGCAGATAAGGTTTATATTGAGCCTCTGACCGTGCCTGTTTTACAGCAGATTATTGAGAAAGAAAAACCCGACAGCTTACTGCCCAACATGGGTGGACAGGCTGGCTTAAACTTAGGCATGGAGCTGGCGGAGTCCGGTTTCCTGGAAAGCCATGGCGTGCAGCTTTTGGGAACCACCGCAGAAACCATCCGTAACGCGGAAGGACGTCAGGAGTTTAAAGACCTGATGGAGCGTATCGGCGAACCTTGCGCCCCTTCCCTTCTGGTAGAAAATGTGGAAGACGGTGTGGAATTTGCCAAGAAAATCGGCTATCCCGTGGTACTGCGTCCCGCTTACACCCTGGGTGGCTCCGGCGGCGGTATCGCCCACAACCAGACCGAAATCGAGGAGATTCTGGAGAACGGTCTGCGGCTGTCCCGTGTGGGTCAGGTGCTGGTAGAGCGCTGCATCGCAGGATGGAAAGAGATTGAGTACGAGGTGATGCGTGACAGTGCAGGAAACTGCATTACCGTCTGCAACATGGAGAACATCGACCCGGTTGGTGTCCACACCGGAGACAGTATCGTTGTGGCTCCGTCTCAGACCCTCAGCGATAAAGAGTACCAGATGCTGCGTACCTCTGCCTTAAATATTATTAACGAACTGAAAATTACCGGTGGATGTAACGTGCAGTTTGCCCTGCATCCCACCAGTTTTGAATATTGTGTTATCGAAGTAAACCCTCGTGTAAGCCGTTCCTCCGCACTGGCATCCAAGGCAACCGGTTATCCCATTGCCAAGGTTGCCGCGAAGATTGCCTTAGGCTACACCTTAGACGAGATTAAAAATGCCATCACAGGCAAGACCTACGCAAGCTTTGAGCCGACCCTGGACTACTGCGTGGTCAAAATCCCTCGTCTGCCCTTCGATAAATTTATTACTGCAAAGCGTACCCTCACAACCCAGATGAAGGCAACCGGTGAGGTTATGAGTATCTGCAACAGCTTTGAGGGCGGTTTGATGAAAGCCCTCCGTTCCCTGGAGCAGCATGTGGACTGCCTGCGCAGCTACGACTTTACCGATTTGACGCTGGAAGAACTGTACGAGCGTATGGCGATTGTGGATGACCAGCGGATTTTCGTCATCGCAGAGGCTCTGCGTAAGGGTGGCGATTATGACAGAATTCATGAGATTACCATGATTGACCACTGGTTTATTGACAAGATTGCCATTCTCACTGAGATGGAGCATCGTCTGGAAACCGAGGAGCTTACCGTGGATTTACTCCGGGAGGCAAAACGCATCGAGTTCCCCGACAATGTGATTGCCAGACTTTCCGGCAAAAAGGAAGAAGATATCAAAAAGCTGCGTTACGACAATGGCATCGTAGCGGCTTATAAGATGGTAGATACCTGTGCGGCAGAGTTCGCGGCAGAGACTCCCTACTATTACTCCGTATTTGGCTGTGAGAATGAGGCACTGGGCGGCAACGACCGCAAGAAAGTGCTGGTTCTGGGTTCCGGTCCTATCCGTATCGGACAGGGTGTGGAGTTCGACTACTGTTCCGTACATGCAACCTGGGCTTTCTCCAAGGCTGGCTACGAAACCATCATCATTAACAACAACCCGGAGACGGTAAGTACCGACTTCGATATCGCTGATAAACTGTACTTTGAGCCGCTGACTCCCGAAGATGTGGAATCCATTGTCAACATTGAGAAACCCGATGGCGCGGTGGTACAGTTCGGTGGACAGACTGCCATCAAGCTGACCCAGTCCCTGATGGAGATGGGTGTGCCCATTCTGGGAACCCAGGCCGAGGACGTGGATGCAGCCGAGGACAGAGAACTGTTTGACAAGATTCTGGAGGAAACCCAGATTCCCCGTGCGGCTGGTGGTACGGTTTACACCGCAGAGGAGGCAAAAGCCGTTGCAAACCGTTTAGGTTACCCGGTTCTGGTTCGTCCTTCCTACGTTTTAGGTGGACAGGGCATGCAGATTGCCATTTCTGACCAGGAAATCGAGGAATTTATGGCAATCATCAACCGGATTGCCCAGGATCACCCGATTCTCGTTGATAAATATTTACAGGGTAAGGAAATTGAGGTGGATGCGGTATGCGATGGCACCGATATTCTGATTCCCGGTATTATGGAGCATATTGAGCGTACCGGTGTCCATTCCGGTGACTCCATCTCCGTTTACCCGGCACCCACCATTGGCAAGCTGGTCAAAGACAAGATTGCAGAGTACACCCGCCGGCTGGCAAAGGCGCTGCATGTAAAGGGACTGATTAACATCCAGTTTATCGCTATCGGCGAGGATGTGTATGTCATCGAGGTCAACCCTCGTTCCTCTCGTACCGTGCCTTATATCAGTAAGGTAACAGGTATTCCCATTGTGGATCTGGCTACAGAGGTTATTTTGGGCAAAACCATCCGTGAGCTGGGCTTTAAACCGGGCTTACAGCCGGAGGCAGACTATTATGCCATCAAGATGCCTGTATTCTCCTTTGAGAAAATCCGTGGTGCAGAAATCAGCCTTGGACCGGAAATGAAATCCACCGGTGAGTGTCTGGGCGTGGCTCCCACCTTCCATGAGGCACTGTACAAAGCCTTCCTGGGTGCCGGCGTGAACCTGCCGAAATACAAGCAGATGATTATTACCGTTAAGGATGCAGATAAAGGTGAGGCAATCGGAATCGCCCGCCGTTTTGAAAAGTTAGGCTACACCATTTATGCAACCCGTTCCACAGCGGCAGCCTTAAATGAGGCTGGGGTAAAAGCCCGCAAGGTCAACAAGATTCATCAGGAATCCCCCACCGTTATGGACTTGATTCTGGGACATAAGATTGATCTGGTCATTGACACCCCTACCCAGGGTCGTGACAAGTCCAGAGACGGCTTTATGATTCGTCGTACCGCCATTGAGACTGGTGTGAACTGCATTACCTCACTGGATACTGCTACAGCGTTGGTAACCAGTCTGGAGAACGCAGGAAACCAGAATGAGATGAGCCTGATTGATATTGCAACCATTGCACAAAAAGGAAATTTAAAGTAGTGACAGCGTAAATAGAGTGATACCACAGCGGCGCCCCAAGGCAAGGGACGCCGCTTGTGGTTCCTTCATAGGAAATGATGGAAAAGGGTGGTGGAAAGAAACGATGAATCAACGAAATTATCAGAAAGAACTGGAAAAAATTCTGGAACGAATCGTGGGGGAAAAAGAGCAGACAGGTACCGTCCCTACACTTTTTTTGCATAGCTGCTGTGCTCCCTGCAGCAGTTATGTGCTGAAATATCTCCGGGACTATTTCCGGATTACGGTTTTTTATTACAATCCCAATATTTCGGAACAGGCAGAATACCGCCATCGGGTGCAAGAACAGAAACGGCTGATTGCCATTTACAATGAACAGCTTACGAAAGGACAGCCCGGTTACACCATCCAGGTGGTGGAAGGAGACTATGAACCGGAAAAATTCTTTGCCTTTGCCACCGCCTTAAAAGATGTGCCGGAGGGCGGAGAGCGGTGTTTCCGGTGCTTTGACCTGCGGCTGCGGAAAACCGCAGAACGGGCAAAGCAGGGAGGCTTTGACTATTTTGCCACCACCTTGACCATCAGCCCCTTAAAAAATGCGGCGAAATTAAACGAAATCGGGGAGGCTCTGGGAGAGGAATATGGTGTTTCCTGGCTGCCTTCGGATTTTAAGAAAAAGAACGGCTACCGCCAGTCGGTGGAGTTGTCTGCGGAGTACGGACTGTACCGGCAGGATTATTGTGGTTGCATTTACTCCAAACTGGAGAGGGAAACACACAAAACCCCTTGCCAGACGGAGGGAAAACCGTTAAGATAAATAAGAGTACGGGAATTGTTACTGGAATGAGGAACGAATGAACAGTAACAGTAGAGGAGAACAGTAACCATGAAGAAGATTTTGGATTTGATTACGGAAGAAATGCAGCATGCGTTCGAGGCGGCTGGCTATGACCCGGCCCTGGGACGCGTGACTCTTTCCAACCGTCCCGATTTGTGCGAATATCAGTGTAACGGCGCGATGGCAGGTGCGAAACAGTACCACAAGGCTCCCATTATGATTGCAAATGATGTGGCAGCCAAATGCCAGGACAGCGATGTCTTTGCAGAGGTTACTGCAGTGGCACCGGGATTTCTGAACTGTAAAGTAAAGGACAGCTTTGTTGCAGATTATGTGAAAGAGATGGCAGAGGCAGAGAAATTTGGTCTGGAAAGCCCGGCACATCCCCAGAAAATTATTATCGACTACGGCGGACCCAACGTGGCGAAACCTCTGCATGTGGGACATCTTCGTTCTGCGGTGATCGGCGAGAGTGTAAAGCGTATTGAGCGTTACTGTGGTCACGAAGTGATTGGCGACATCCATCTGGGCGACTGGGGCTTGCAGATGGGACTGGTCATCACCGAGGTACAGGAGCGTCAGCCCGACCTTCCTTACTTTGATGAAAGCTATACCGGAGAATACCCCGCAGAGGCACCTTTTACCGTGTCGGAACTGGAGGAGATTTATCCCACCGCCAGCGGAAAGTCCAAGGAGGACCCGGCATACAAGGAAAAAGCCATGCAGGCAACCTTTAAGCTGCAGAGCGGCGTTCCGGGCTATCGTGCTTTGTGGAAACATATCGTGAATGTTTCCGTGGCAGATTTAAAGAAAAACTATGCGGAATTAAATGTGGATTTTGACCTGTGGAAGGGTGAGTCGGATGTCCACGACATCATCCCCGGCATGGTGCAGTATATGAAGGACGGCGGCTACGCCTATTTGAGTGATGGTGCTCTGGTTGTGGATGTCAAAGAGGATACCGATACCAAGGAGATTCCTCCCTGCATGATTTTAAAATCCGATGGTGCCTCCCTTTACAATACCACCGACCTGGCAACCATCCAGGACCGTATGGCAAACTTCCACCCGGATAAACTGATTTATCTTACCGACAAGCGCCAGAACCTGTACTTTGAGCAGGTATTCCGCTGTGCGAGAAAGACTAAACTGGTAGACCCGGAAACGGAACTGGTGCATATTGGTTTCGGCACCATGAATGGAAAAGACGGACAGCCCTATAAAACCCGTTCCGGCGGTGTGCCCAGACTGGAGAGCCTGATTGCGGACATTGACGAGGAAATGTTGCGCAAAATCAAGACCAATGCCCAGGAAAAGGGCTATACCATCGACGAGGAGGAGGCAGTGAGCACCTCCAAAATTGTGGGACTGGCTGCTATCAAGTACGGAGATTTGTCCAACCAGGCATCCAAAGACTATATTTTTGATATTGACCGCTTTACCTCCTTTGAGGGAGATACCGGCCCGTATCTGCTGTACACCATTGTTCGTATTAAATCCATTCTCAATAAGTATAAAGAACAGGGCGGCGATGTAGAGGCTGCACAGCTCCAGGCACCTGTCAGCCAGTCCGAGAAGGAACTGATGATGGAAATTGCCAAGTTTAATGCGGTCATGGAAAATGCGGGAGTGGAACTGGCACCCCACAAGATTTGTGCCTATATCTATGACTTGGCCAATGCCTTCAACCATTTCTACCATGAGACCAAGATTCTCACGGAGGAAAATGCAGAGCGCAAGGCAGGCTGGATTGCTTTATTGAAAATTACCCGTGATGTGATGGAAACCTGTATTGATGTGTTGGGATTCTCTGCACCGGAGCGCATGTAAGGAAGTGTCGTTATTTTATAATGCGAAACCTAAAATAGGATTGGAAATGTCGCCGTTCACAGGTTAATCTGTGGATAGAAACAAAACAAAAGAAATTTTTGCAAAAAATTGCAAAAAAGCATTGACAAAAAGGACAAGTTAATAGTACAATAGCAAAGTCGGTTGTGAAACTGACTTTGTTATGGGGTCTTAGCTCAGCTGGGAGAGCATCTGCCTTACAAGCAGAGGGTCATAGGTTCGAGCCCTATAGGCCCCATATACCTGGCGGAATAGCTCAGTTGGCTAGAGCACACGGTTCATACCCGTGGTGTCGAGAGTTCGAATCTCCCTTCCGCTATTGATAAAGTATCGAGAAATCGGTACTTTTTTTATTGCATAGGAAAATTCTTCCTATGCAATAAAACGCTCCGCGAGGATGCGCAGCTCGCGGAGAAGAAGTTTATGCTACGCATACCGCTCGCGCACGCAAAGAGCCGGCAAGCGACTCTTTGATTTTTCAAGAATTAAAGGTAACATCAGAGGTAACACATGTATGAATCGACAGCTTGTCGGTTTCTTTTTTTTACGAAACCAATCAGTCTGTGGAAAAATAAAGAAAATAATACACTTGTATTATCGACTATATAATGCACTTATTATATAATGAATTTGTAAAGGGGAGGGATTGAGAAAATGCAGATAGAATACAGTAAGACGGCTGTTAAATTCATAAACAAAATGGACAGACCTACAAAGCAACGAATAAAGGCAGCGATTGAGGGATTGACAGAGCAGCCACCAAGAGGTGATATCAAGGTTTTACAAGGCTATACCGATGGGCGGAAAAGGTTAAGAGTTGGAAAATATAGAATCATATATAATTATCTTCCCAATGGAGAAATAGAAATATTATATGTTATGAATATTGATTCGAGAGGGGATATATACAAATAGTACATTCAGGAAAGGAGAATGGAAATATGAGTACAACAACAAAACAGGCGATTGACTTGATGGAATTATTACCAGAAAAAGACCAGAATTTTGCATTAGAGTTTATCAAAAAACTTGTGATTGCGTGGGATCCGGATTATACAAAGGTAACATCTGCGGAACGTGCAGAACTGGAGAGAGCAGACAAGGAACTGGAAAACGGCGAAACTGTTTCCCACGATGCAATCAACTGGGATTAGGAAATGATGTCTGGAAAAGAGATTTATGAGAAATGAAAATCGGAATTTTTGATTCGGGAATCGGGGGACTGTCTGTGCTTTATGAGGCAATGCGGACATTTCCCACGGAACAGTTTATCTACTATGCAGATGAGGTGCATGTGCCCTACGGGGAGAAAACCCAGGAAGAAATTCAGGGCTATGTGGAAGCAGTAGTGGAGTTCATGCTGGCGCGGCATGTGAAAGCCATTGTCATCGCCTGTAACACAGCTACCAGCGTATCGGTAAAGGCTTTGCGGGAGCGTTACGACATTCCTATTATCGGCATGGAACCGGCGGTAAAAAAAGCCATTGACCTTTACGGCGAAAAGCGGGTACTGGTCACCGCCACCCCCATCACCGTGAAGGGTGCCAAGATGAAACTGTTAGTGGAGAAAGTAGACAAGCACCATCTGGCAGACCTGGTGGCACTTCCGGGATTGGTTCGTTTTGCGGAAAAAGAAGAATTTGACCCACAGACTGTATCGGTGTATCTGAAAGAGGCACTGGGAGAGCGGAACTGGCAGGACTATTCCTCACTGGTACTGGGCTGTACCCACTTTAACTATTTTAAGGATTCTTTCCGACAGGTTCTGCCGGAACATGTGCGGTTTGTGGATGGAAATGAGGGAACGGTGGCACAGCTTGGACGGAAACTGAAAGAACGGGGGCTGCAGGAAGAACTTCCCCAGACCGTGGAATATTTTTTCTCCGGTGTGCCCTGTAATGAGAAGCAGTTACAGCAGATTGACCGTCTGCTGGCGCGGCTGGAGCAGATGCACGATATCTGTTAAAGCAGACTATCGGGAATAGGATGGCAACAGGAAAATATTTGTCATAATGGACATAGAAAATGGAGCAAAGCAATGAATAAAAAATATCTGGAAACGTCCAAAGCGTTATTGAAGTTTATCGAACAATCTCCCACAGCCTTTCATGCAGTGGATAACTGCAAAAAGCAGTTGGAACAGGCAGGCTTTCAGGAACTGGCAGAACAGCAGGAGTGGAGACTGGAACTGGGTGGCAAATATTATGTAACCCGGAATGATTCCGCAGTGATGGCATTCGTCCTTCCCGCTGGCGGAAAAGAGGAATCCCTGATGATAAAAGGGGTACATGCCATGGCAGCCCACAGCGATTCCCCCTGCTTTAAACTAAAGACGAACCCGGAGCAGAAAGCCGAGGAGTATTACCTGAAATTAAATGTGGAGAACTACGGTGGCATGATTCTTTCCACCTGGCTGGACAGACCCTTGACGGTGGCCGGGCGCGTGGTAGTAAAGGATAAGAAAACCGGAGAGCTGGTAACCCGTCTGATTCAGTTTGACCAGGATTTATGTGTGATTCCCAACGTGGCAATTCACATGAACCGGGATATGAATAAAGGTGTGGAGTACAATCCCCAGGTGGACATGCTTCCCTTATTTGCAGATGTTAAACATGCCGGAGAACTGGAAAAACAAATTGCGGAGAAAGCAGGCGTGGAACCGGAAGAAATTCTGGGCAGGGAACTTTATCTGGTGGCAAGAGATAAGGGAACCTTTTTAGGGTTGGAGCAGGAATATATCGGTTCTCCCAGACTGGATGACCTTCAGTGCGTCTTTTCAGGACTGACGGCCATCTGTAAGGCAAAGCCCAGGGACTACATTGATCTTCTGGCAGTTTTTGACAATGAGGAAGTGGGAAGTGGCACCAGACAGGGAGCCTGCTCCAC
>CAKRTZ010000032.1 GCA_934402515.1 uncultured Lachnospiraceae bacterium | reverse complement strand
AGGATCTTGTGGCTATTGCAGTCGTGTGGGTTCAAGTCCCATCTTCCGCACTATCATTGAGAGGAAATCTTTAGAAAATAAAGATTCAGCTTAAAATGTGAATTGTTAATTTGCAGGGAGATAAGTTTCTTATCTCCCTGTTTTGCTATACAAAGGGGGATAAAATATGGATTTTTATCGTATCAACGAGAACTACAATCAATATCTTCAAAGGTACGAAAAGGAAAAAGGGGGAGTCACTAAAGTGCCTAATATTAGATATACAGAGCGCAATAAATTTGCTTTTGGTGCGGTTATGCAAGTCAAGGAAATAAATTATTATGTTTCGATATCTTCTTTTGATAAGAAACAGGAGGCTAATATTTTAATTCGTATACCAGGAGATGAGAAAGAAGTAAAAGGTTCTTTACGATTTAATTATATGGTTCCCGTACCTGAGGAATGTATTCAGCAGAAAAACACATCTCTTGACACCTCAAACTAGATGTACAATCATCCAAATGGATGTAGGTACAACTAAATCAAAAGGAATGGACAGGAATGGACGCGACAGGCAGAAAAATAACAAAGATTGCCAGAGAAGTAAGCAAATTTACATTGCAGACCATGAAAGAAGATGGCAGCGGCACGGCGGGCAGGCTTTGAGGATGTGGCAAAACTGGTGGATAAAGTGAGCGAACAGACAGAAGAGGTGGAAGGAGAGTCCCATGAGCAGACAGAGTAAGGCAGAAAATTTTCAGTCCGACCATGTTCTTTCTTATTTCAAAATGGAATGGGCAGTGTTGCTGGCAGTGACGGTTTCCGGGTTGATTTACAATCTGGGCTTGCTGGCGGGTCCCTGGTTTGAAGGAAAGATGGCAGGCTGTCTGGTAAATATTTTAGGCGGTAAAGGAGTTTTTTTCGATATGCTGACCCTGGTCATCGCCTATGTGGTGACCATTGCGGTGGTGCAGATTTCCCGTTACATCAAACGTTTATATGTGCGGAGATTTGCAAATAACGTAAACCGCCGGATGAAACAGGTGCTGTATCACAGTCTGGTACATAAAAGCCGCAGTGAATTGGAAGAAGAAGGCGCGGGCAATGTGATGACCAAGGCAATTCTGGATGTGGACGACTGTGCGGAGGGCATGCGGAAATTCACGACAGAAGTTTTTGATACAGGCGTGGCACTGTTGGCATATGCAGGAATGCTGTTCTTTTACGATTGGCGCCTGGCACTTCTCAGTATGCTTTTCCCGCCCATTTCCTATGTGATGGCAGAGAAAATGAAAGGTATCGTACAGCGGACAGGCGCAGCCTATAAGGAGCAATCTGGGGCTTTGAGTGCAGCAACACTGGACAGAGCCTCCAATGCCATTACTTATCGTGTGTATGGACGCGAGAAGGATCGGAGGGATGCCTACGAAAAGGAGCTGACAGCTTATGAGAAAGCGGCGGTTCGTGCTAATATCTGGGGTGCGTCTTTTCCTCCCATTTACCAGGTCATCTCCATGGCAGGCGTTCTGTTTATCTTCTATTTCGGAAGTAAAAACGTGCTGGGAGTTGGCTGGAAAGCCTGGGATGTGGCAGCGTTTACCACTTTTCTTTCCTGCTTTACCAAATTGTCGGTGAAGTCCTCCCATGCGGCAAAGCTGTTTAACGCGGTGCATAAGGCCCAGGTTTCCTGGAAACGTATTAAGCCACTGATGAAGGCAGAGGAGCATGAGGACGACAGCCGGATACAACAGCCTGGAACTTTGCAGGTGTCCCATGTAAGTTTTTCCTATCCCAATGGAACCAAAATTTACGAGGATTTCTGTCTGGAGGCAAAGCCTGGAGACATTATCGGCGTGACCGGAGCGGTTGCCTGCGGAAAATCCACGTTGGGCAAAACTTTTCTATGTGAATATCCCTACCAGGGCAGTATCCACTTTGGAGGAAAGGAACTGTGGGAACTGACGGACGGGGAGCGGACGGGAACCATTGGATATCTGGGACATGCCCCGGAGCTGTTTGATGACAGTGTGCGGAACAATGTCCTACTAGGAGATAAGGGGGATGCCCGGAAGTACCTGAAAGCGGTCTGTTTTGACAAAGAAGTTGCGGAGATGGAAAAGGGAGAAAACACCATTGTGGGCAACAGCGGTGTCCGGCTTTCCGGTGGACAGGCACAACGTCTGGCGCTGGCGAGAACCCTTTGCCACAAACGTCCGGTTCTGATTCTGGATGACCCTTTTTCTGCACTGGACAGGAAAACAGAGGAGCAGGTCTTTGCCAATCTGAAAGAACTGGCGAAAGACAGCATCGTTATGATTTTGTCCCATAGGTTGTATCTGTTTCCCCAGATGGAACAGGTAGTCTGGATGGAAGACGGGCGCACGGTGACAGGTACCCATGAGGAAATCCGCAGAAAATGCCCGGAATATGCCAGATTGTATGAGGTACAGTCCCTGCCTGGCATGGAGGAGGAAGGGAGGAAAAACGGATGAAAAACAATGGAAATGTGGGAAACATAATCTGGCAGACTGTAAAAAAACGGAAATTTCTGGCACTGGGAATCCTATGTGCCGTTGTTGGTGCCATTGTGCTGGCGTTGCTGCCTCCGTTGATTCTGGGAAAAGTGATTGATACCATGACCGCTGGAGCGGCAGTGCCCATTTATCTGATTCTTCTTTATTTTGGATTTACTGCCCTCACCGGGATTGCGGAGAGTCTGAGAGAGGGATTACTGATTCAATTTGGACAAAAAATCACTCATGCCCTTCGGGGTGGACTGATGGATAAATACACTCGTCTTACCGCTGACGAACTGACGAAACAGGAGCCTGGCGCAGTGGTCTCCCGGTTCGTAGGGGATGTGGACACGGTGGAAAATCTGTTTACATCAGGAATTGTGAGCATGTTTGCAGATGCCTGCAAAATCATCAGTATTCTGGCAGTGATCTGGTTCCGCAACCGGGGACTGGCACTGGTTTTACTGTTGCTGCTGCCTTTTCTTTTCTGGTTCACCAGAGTGGTACAGAAAAATATGCTGGCTGCCCAGATTGAAAACCGCCGTGCAGTGAGCCGGGCGTCGGGACATGTGCCGGAGACTTTGCATAACATCCGCACCATTCACAGTCTGGATAAAGAGGAATATATGGAAACCCAGTATGACCGGTATATCGGGGAAAGTTATCGGGCAGTGGAAAAGACCAATTTTTACGACGCCATTTACTCACCGATTATTCTGATTTTAAATGCGATAACCGTAGCCGTGGTGATGCTGTTTTCCGCATCGGGAAATGCCACCGTATTAAGCCTGTTTGGAATGTCTGCCGGAACTGCAGTGGCAGTTATGAACTATATTTCCCAGATTTTTGCCCCGGTGGAAAGCTTAGGGATGGAAATTCAGACCATTCAGTCTGCCATTGCGGGAGTTCATCGAATCAATGAATTTTTCCGATTGGAGGAACTTCCTGTGAAACCGGAGAAGGTTGCCGAGGGTAAATCGCAGGAAAAGGAAAGCTTTGTAGAACTAAAGGATGTGACCTTTGGTTACGGAGAACGGAATATTCTTAACAGTCTGTCCTTCCGGGTAAAAGAAGGGGAGCAGGTAACTCTTGCCGGGCGTACCGGAGCGGGTAAAAGCACGATTTTCAAACTGCTTCTTGGCTTGTATGAGCCACAAAAGGGAAAGGTACGGATTGATGGAAAACCGGCATCGGAGATTCCGGATCAGGAGAAACGCAAGTTGTTTGGCTATGTGGAGCAGTCTTTCCACCGGGTTCCCGGCACGGTGAAGGAACAGATTACCCTGTATGATTCTTCCCTCACCATGGAGGATGTGCGGGAGGCAGCTGTAGTAGCAGGACTGGATGACACGATTCAGAACCTGGAAAAGGGATATGATACGGAGTGCTCGCCGGAGCTGTTCTCCCAGGGTCAGTGGCAGCTTTTGTCCATTGCCCGTGCAGCGGTGGCGAAACCAAAACTACTGTTATTGGATGAGATTACCGCCAATCTGGATGCCCAGACGGAGGCAGAGGTACTGCAGGCACTGAAACGTGTCTCTGCAAACCGTACCGTGATCTCCATTTCCCATAGAGTTAATGGGGAAACCGGACGCGTGATTCCTGTGGGAGAATAAAATATAATAAGGAAATAAACTAACAGCCGCCATTGAATATGGCGGCTGTTGTTTTATTTGCAGAACCCGTGAAAATATGATAAAATGAAACGCTAACATGCGAATTGTTAAAAGAAGTGATAGAAAGGCATGGGTTTTATGAGCAGGAAAAAATGGTTGCCGATGATAGGCATCACAATCTTACTATGTGCAGCATGTGGTAAAGAACAGATTCCCGCGGTGAATCAGGAGTCAACAGAGGAAGTGCAGGAATCTCTGCAGCAGACAACGGAGGAAAGTGCAGAGCCGGTTCAGGTACGCATTTATTTCAGCCGGATAGGGGAAATGGGACTGGAAAGCGCAGAGGAAACCCTGAATGGACTGAGACCGGAGAATATCATTTCCCACTTGAGTCTGCACAATATTACCTCTATCGATACAAAAGTAAATTCTTTTTCGGAAGAAAAGGGAAACGGAAAGAAAATATTATATTTAGATTTAACAAAAGCCTATGGTGAGTATGTCAATACCATGAATGAACAGAGCGAGGAACTGATTCTGGCTGCCCTGTCCAAAACTTTCCTGGAGGCTTATGACGCTGATGGACTGATGCTGACGGTGGAGGGAAAAGCTTTAACTACAGCACATCAGACCTATGATGCTCCCTTAACCGGAGAACTGGTGTCTACAGAGGAGGAAAGTGGAGAGAAGGAAGAGACTGTGGAGTCCGTGGAATATACGGTGGAGCGGAAAGAAGTGCAGGAGGGAGAACAACTGAAGATTGCCTATCCCGTGATTGGAGGTCTGGCAGATGCGGATGTGGAGGAGCTTTTCAATGGAAAGATTACCGATTACATCTATGCCATGTACGATGCGGAGAATACCAATCTGCTCACCTGTGATTACGAGATTACCTGGCAGGATGAAACCAGCCTGTCCGTTGTCCTTCGCGGTTCCCTGGATTTAAAGGGAAACCCTCATGTGAACCAGTTTGCCACAGCTTTTAATTTTGATTTTGTAAGAGAAGATAACAACCGTCTGGCAGATGTGGAGAATGTGGAGAAAATAGCAGAGAAGCTTACCGCTTTTGAGAATTGCGAATTGATGGATGAGATCAGCCAGAATGAATTTGAGGAAATACTGGCAAAGCATTTCCCCAATCTAAGTGATTCTTTGTCTCAATTTGATTTTGACTTTAAAAATATTCTTCTGGTAACTCCCGGTTATTCTTACCGGACAGAGGAGGGAATTGGTCTGATTCTGCCCCTGACCGGTGAAAACTGGGATTACGTGGAAGTCCGTGTAAACAATCTTTAAAAATGAAGCCGGCGGCGCACTGCGTTTCTTAACCGGGAACGGGATATTACGGTTACCAGGGCAATGTCGATGATGACGCAAACCGTCAGCACAATCATAGACCAGGTGAGGGCGATGCTGCCTGTCAGGAACAAATCAACAATGATCTCAATACCGATGCAAAGCACTGGAATGGCGATAAAAAAATACAATGCTCCTGCCAGGATAGAAGTGGACAGATGGCGGAAAAGTACGGTGATCTGCTCCACCAGAACCCAGATTAAAACCACGATAGGCAGTGCTACATGGAAAAACCAGGAACGGGAACTGGTGAGGTAAGTCAGCATGTACAGATAAATGCCCACTGCCACTGCATCTAGAAGAATGGATACATAGATGGGCAGGCGGCTGTAAATGGCAAAGGGGACCAACAGCGTCCACAGGATTACACAGGCTCCTACGATGAGCAGTGACCAGGGAGACTGGGGAAATACTAGCAGATTTAAGAGAATACAGGTGGCGGAGGTCGTCAGTACCACGATGGAAAGCAGGATACCTAAATCTTTACGCTTTACCACCTCGACCTGTCCCTTCTGTGTTGGATAGGGATGTGCAGTTTCCTCTTTTTTTAATTCATTTGGATTGATAACAGGTGTGTGGCAAAGAGGACAGCTCTTTAGAGAGGGATCCAGTTCCACACCGCAATTTACACAATAAGACATAAGCTTCATTCCTTTCTGGACGATATTAAGATCGGTTACTTTCTATTTTTACATGGATACCATCCTGTACAAGTTTCTGGAAGAACAGACGTTCCACATCTGTTTCTGCGATACTGCTGGCAAAATTGATGGTAAGTACATCCTGGAAACTGACGATGGCACAGTTGGTTCTGGTGGAGAAGGGCTGTCCCATATAAATGTCAAACCGTTCAATATAGGGCTGCATATCCTCCGGAACCTTCAAAGCGCCCATATTGGTCAAGCCTGCTGAGGAGTTTTTGTCCTGGATTTTCGTATAAAAAGTCCGGACGACGATATCCTTTACAAAAAGCGGCACAATACGAATGAAGGGATTCCGCTGTGTTGCAGCGTTCGTTGTGATATCACCCCGCAAAAACTTCTCGTTGATAGAATAACGCATGTAATTGTGCACGTGCTGAATGATTTCGTCGAAAGAATAATCACCTAGCCGGGGATCGACACCGGGATAAATCATGGTGATAAAGTTACGCTGTGTCTTTGAAGGAAAGAAACGGCGTAAGTTTACCGGCATGGCAATTTTTACCGGTTTTAATTTGTAATGAAATTCTCCTAACTGTTTCTGCAAAAGAGCATAGAGCAGAACAGCGTTCAGATATTCCGTGATGGTACAATGATAGCCTTTCGCCACATTCATAACTTCCTGTACGGAAAGAATACCGTCAATAATGTTAAAAGTATAGAAAGGCTCTTTGGTTCCGCGGACACGGTACGCTTTTTCACCCATACGGGGAGGACGAACCTGGGCATTGGCATATTTCATATAAGCATCTTCCCATTCAGCGGGATCCGGCTTTTCGTTGATATCCAGAACAAAGCCTCCGTTGGAAACGTGATGTCCCATAAGCCGGAGATAAGTGGCCGTTAAAGTTTGCAGGACATACATGCCTCCGGTGCCGTCTCCTAAACTGTGATGAACCTCCAATGAAATCCTGCATCCGAAATAGTATACCCGGAGCAGATACCGGTTTCCGGCCTTGAAAGGCATAGGCATACAGAAATTTTGGATATCCGGCTGCACGAAAGGACCGGGACGGTGATTCGGTTCCAGATACCGCCAGAACAGCCCTTTATGGATTGCAGTTTTATAAGTGGGAAATCGTTTCAGAGTCAGATCCAGCGCCTGCTGCAGCCGTTGGGGATCTACCTCATCCTTCAACAGAACGGACAGACGGTAGACAGAAGAAAAGTCCCGGCGTTGTAAGGTGGGATATACGATTGCGGAGAGATCCAGCTTGTACCAGTCGGAATGTTCAGTTTTAATGTTGGTCATGGTGCTCCCCCATAGTCATATTTTTTGTCATATTGTAACGATTCAGAACCCCTATAAAATTGCGTGGCTCTGAATAGTTACATTATACTTACATTCATAGCGTTTGACAATGCAAAACCAAGAAGAGGAGGAAAGAGAATTCATATGGCACTTTCAGAGAGAAGAAATCAGAATTTGATGCAGGTCATTAAGAGGATGCATGGGTTAATGGAAAGCCCGGATATTGAGAAACAACGACACTCCCAGGAACAACTGGCAAGCCTTCGCAATAACTTAAATGATGCTTTAATAAAAGATGTAATGCTGGGTGAAATGCACGGAGAGTACATCAGCGTCAACCGTGCCCACATGAAAAAATATGTGATTTTGTATTGCCACGGAGGTGGCTATTCCACGGGAAGCTGCCTGTATGCCAGAAGCATTACAGAAAAACTGGCCAATTCCACCTCCATGGATGTGTTTGCCTTTGATTATCGTCTGGCACCGGAACATCCCTACCCGGCAGCAACGGAAGATGCCATGCGGGCCTGGAACCATCTGATGCTTTTGGGATATGGAGCCAGGGATGTGATCGTTGCGGGAGATTCCGCAGGAGGAAATCTGGCATTAAGTCTGGTGCACCGTCTGAAGCAGGAGGAGAGACTGCTCCCGAGAGGGCTGGTTCTCTTATCGCCCTGGACAGATCTTACCTGCAGTGGCCGTACCTATGAATCCAGAAAAAATGTGGATCCGGTTTTGTCAAAGGATTATATTGATGCCATGATCACCAATTATGCACCGGGACAGGATTTGGAAAACCCGCTTATTTCTCCGTTATTCGGAGATTTTGCGGGATTTCCCCCTACCTATATTCAAGTGGGTGATAACGAAATTCTTCTGGCAGATTCTTTAAATCTGCATAAACGCATGATTCATGCCAATGTTTCCGTGAAACTGGATGTGTTCAAGGGAATGTGGCATGTATTTCAGATGGTACCGGTGAAAACGGCAAATGAGGCCATGGATAAAAACGCAGAGTTTATTTATGACATTTGTCGATAATAAGAGATGTTTTTTTCTTGAAAAATTTATGCTGAAAAAAAGGAATTTCGGTATGGACACCGTATATTTAGATTGTGAGCATGTGTTTTGACAGGAGGAAGAGCTTTGACCATTCGTGAAACTATGGAGCAATGGGAAGAGGAACACCTGAGTCCCTATGCAACCTTAAGTAAGAATTCAAAAGGACGGCTGAAACCGGAGGAGCAGTGTGATATCCGCACGGTTTTTCAGCGTGACCGTGACCGGGTCATTCATTGTAAGGCATTCCGGCGCCTGAAGGATAAAACCCAGGTTTTTCTAACCCCGGAGGGCGATCATTACCGGACACGCCTGACCCATACCCTTGAGGTTTCCCAGAACGCCCGCACAATTGCCAAGGCCCTTCTGTTGAATGAAGAACTGGTGGAGGCAATCGCCCTGGGACACGATCTGGGACACACCCCTTTTGGACATGCGGGGGAGCGTGCGCTGAACGGTGTCTGTCCCTATGGTTTTGATCATAGCGAACAGAGTGTGCGTACGGTGGACATCCTGGAGAAAAACGGACAGGGAATGAACCTTACCATGGAAGTACGGGACGGTATCCGGAATCATCAGACGAAGGGAAATCCCAGCACCCTGGAGGGTAAAATTGTGCGTTTGTCCGATAAAATTGCTTACATTCATCACGATATGGATGATGCCATCCGGGGAGGAATTCTGACGGAATCCGATGTTCCAAAAGAAATCCGTGAAGTAATCGGAGTCAACTGCGGTGAGCGTCTGGATTGTTTTATCCATGATATTATTACTACTTCTACAGGAGTGGATGATATCCGGATGTCGGAGCCGGTGGCGGAAGCGATGACGAAGATGCGCCAGTTTATGTTTGAACGTGTTTACACCAATAAAGAAGCAAAAAGTGAAGAAACCAAGGCAGAGCGGCTGGTGGTAACTTTATATGACTATTTTCTGCGTCATATGGAGAAACTGCCGGATGAATATAAAAGGCTTATCAACGTGGGGGAGCCCTTGGAAAAAGTGGTATGTGACTATATTGCGTCCATGACGGATCGATATGCCATTGCTCTTTATGAGGAACTTTACATACCCAAATCCTGGAATCGATAGATAGGTGAAAAGATGTACTATCCAGAAGAATTAGTGGAGGAAGTACGTGCCCGGAACGATATTGTGGATGTGGTTTCCGGGTATGTGCGGATGCAGAAAAAGGGAGCCAACTATTTCGGGCTTTGCCCTTTTCATAACGAGAAATCTCCGTCCTTTTCCGTATCTCCGGCTAAACAGATGTATTATTGTTTTGGCTGTGGAGCAGGGGGGAATGTGCTGACCTTCGTGATGGAATATGAAAATTATACCTTTCCGGAGGCACTGAAATTCCTGGCTGACCGGGCCGGCGTGAAACTGCCGGAGGTGGAGTACTCTCAGGAGGCACGCCAGAAGGAAAGCCGGAGAGCGCAGCTTTTAGAAGTCAACAGGGAGGCTGCGAAATATTTTTATTTTCAACTGCGGAGCCCGCAGGGAAAACTGGGCTATGAATATTTTAAGAACAGACAATTATCAGAGGAAACTATGAAGCAGTTTGGACTGGGGTATGCCAACAAGACCAGTGATGATCTGGTGCATTACTTACATTCCAAAGGCTATAAGGATGACTTATTGACGGAGGCCGGACTCGCCACCTTTGACGAGCGGTTCGGCATGCATGACAAATTCTGGAATCGTGTCATGTTTCCGATTCAGGACAGCAATCATCGTGTCATCGGTTTCGGCGGCAGGGTGATGGGAGACGGGAAACCCAAGTACCTGAACTCTCCCGAGACACCTATTTTTGATAAGAGCAGGAATCTGTACGGACTGAATTTTGCCCGTACCTCCCGTAAAAATAATTTTATTCTGTGCGAGGGCTATATGGATGTGATTGCCATGCATCAGGCCGGATTTAACCAGGCGGTGGCTTCGCTCGGAACCGCTTTCACATCGGGACAAGCCAATATCCTGCGGCGGTATACAGAGAATATTTATCTGGCCTACGATTCTGACGGCGCAGGCGTTAACGCGGCTCTGAGAGCGATTGGCATCCTGCGGGAAGTAGGCCTGACCGGAAAGATCATCAATATGCAGCCCTATAAAGATCCTGACGAATTTATCAAAAATCTGGGGGCAGAGGAATTCCAGAAGCGGATTGATGAGGCAGAGAACAGCTTTCTGTTTGAAATCCGGATTTTGCAGAGAGAATATGATCAGCAGGATCCGGAGGCCCGGACGAAATTCCAGCGGGAAGTGGCGAAGAAGCTGTGTGGCTTTTCGGAGGATGCAGAGCGGGACAACTACACCATTGCCGTGGCGGACAAATTCCAGATCGGTTTGGAAAATCTGCGGAAACTTGTGATCAGTTATGCTGCCCAGACGGGTCTTGCAAAGCCCATTGAGCGTCCCAAGTCCGGTGTCCAGCCCAAGAATACGCCGGAGGAGAGCCGGAAGAAAGCCCAACGGCTGCTCATCACCTGGATTGCGGACGAGCCGGCCCTTTACGACAAAATCAAAAAATATATTTCAGCCAAAGACTTTACGGATCCTTTGTACTGTCAGGTGGCAGAGCGGCTGTTTGCAGATCTGGAAACAGGATCCTATAATCCTGCGGCAATCATTGATATGTTTACGGATGAGGAGCAGCAGAGACAGGCAGCGGCACTTTTCCACACCCAGCTTCCCCAATCTGAGGAAATGGACCGTGAGAAAGCGTTTCATGATATTGTATACAGTGTGAAAAAGGATTCCTACGAGTATTACAGCAGTAAACTGGGGTCTGATGTGGAAGCCCTGAATAAAGTAATTGAAGGAAAAAAAGCATTGGAAGAACTGGGAAAAGCAAGAATTTCCCTGGAATAACAGGGGAAACGGAGGCATTCCGGTACAGATAGAATATTTCGTAGAATAAAGGTAAAAATAGTAATACAAAATGGAAGGATGGAACCAAAAGATGGATGAAAACACAATGGCGAGATACCAGGAGAAAGTGAAAGAACTTCTGGCACTTGCTAAAAAGAAAAAGAATGTCTTGGAGTATCAGGAGATTGTGGATTTCTTCGCGGATCTGCCGTTAGAGAATGACCAGCTCGACAAGGTACTTGAAGTATTAGAGCAGAGTGGAATTGATGTGCTGCGAATCATGGATGATGACGACGATGTGGAGGATGAGGAAATCATTCTCTCCGAGGAGGATGAGGTAGATGTGGAGAATATCGACCTCTCTGTTCCTGATGGAATCAGCATCGAAGACCCGGTTCGCATGTATCTGAAAGAGATTGGTAAAGTGCCCCTTCTCACTGCCGAGGAAGAAATTGAACTGGCCCAGAAGATGGAGGACGGCGTAAAAGCTGCGGAAAAAGTGGCAGAGCTGAAAAAGAAATTGGAGGGACATTCTGAGGAAGAAAAGGCAGAACTGAAAAAGGAACTGGAGGAATGTTCTGAGGAAGAAAAGGCAGAGCTGGAAAAGGAACTGGAAGAATGTTCCGAAGAAGAAAAGGCGGAAATCCGGAAACAGATAGAGGAACTGCAGGAAATCGCGGATATCGGTGAGGACTCCAAAAAGAAACTGGCAGAGGCAAACCTTCGTCTGGTAGTCAGCATTGCCAAGCGTTATGTGGGACGTGGCATGCTGTTTCTCGATCTGATTCAGGAAGGAAATCTGGGACTCATTAAAGCCGTTGAGAAGTTTGATTACCGTAAAGGTTATAAGTTCTCCACCTATGCAACATGGTGGATTCGTCAGGCAATTACCCGTGCCATTGCAGACCAGGCGAGAACCATCCGTATTCCGGTTCACATGGTGGAAACCATCAACAAACTTATCCGGGTGAGCCGTCAGTTACTTCAGGAGTTAGGACGGGAACCAACTCCGGAAGAAATTGCAGAAGAAATGAACATGCCGGTAGACCGTGTGCGTGAGATTCTGAAAATCAGTCAGGAGCCGGTTTCCTTAGAGACCCCTATCGGTGAGGAGGAGGACAGCCATCTGGGTGATTTCATCCAGGATGATAATGTACCGGTGCCTTCCGATGCTGCGGCCTTTACCTTATTAAAAGAACAGTTAGTGGAGGTACTGGGAACCCTTACCGAGAGAGAACAGAAGGTACTGCGTCTCCGTTTCGGTCTGGATGATGGCAGAGCCCGTACCCTGGAAGAAGTGGGCAAAGAATTTAACGTAACCCGTGAGCGTATTCGTCAGATTGAGGCGAAGGCACTGCGGAAACTGCGTCATCCCAGCCGCAGCCGTAAATTAAAAGATTATTTGGATTAAAATCATGCAGATAGTATTATCAAAGCGAATGCAGGCGGTAGCAGCCATGATCACGCCGGGCAGACAGAGAGTGTGCGATGTTGGGTGTGATCACGGTTATGTATCAATTTATCTGGTTCAGCAGGGAATCAGCCGGAAGGCATTGGCAACCGATGTACGAAAGGGCCCGTTATCCCAGGCACAGATTCATATTCAGGAAGCAGGGCTGGAAGAGTACATAGAAACCAGACTCTCGGATGGACTTTCCATGATAGAGCCTGGGGAGTGCGATGCGATGATCTGTGCGGGAATGGGTGGCAGACTTATGGCGCAGATTCTTTCCAACGGAGTGAAAACAGCAGAACAGATGAGTGAACTTGTGCTGCAGCCTCAGTCGGATCTGGAATTTTTCAGAGGGTGGCTGTATGATCACCGCTTTGTGATTGTGGCGGAAAACATGATCTTTGAGGAGGGAAAATATTACCCGATGATGAAGGTTCAGCCGGGAATACCTCCTGAAGAGCAGGGGCAGTGCTTGTCTCAAAAATATGGTCCCTGTCTGTTGAAAGATAAAAATGAGACATTGGTTCAGTACCTGATCTGGCAAAGAAAACTTCAACAGGAAATTTATAGACAGGTATCGGAAAAAACAGAGGGAACGCTGGAGGCGCAGACAAGAAGGGAATTACGTCTGCAGCAGATCCGGCAGGAATTGGAGAACAGTACGGCCGCTCTGCAAAAAATGGGATATAACAATAATTTGTAACATATGTTATGAAAAGGAAACTACATAATGGCACAAAGTGAAATGGCAAAAGTAACAATCAAGACAGATAAGACAGATGAGGTAATTGAAAGAACCTATGCAATAGGAACGACTTATGAGAAAATTGCCGATGAATTCCAGGAAAAGTACAATGGGTTGATTGCACTGGTTATCGTGAATGGCAAGATCCGGGAACTTACCAAAAAGGTGGAACGGGATTGTACGGTTTCTTTCCTGACTTTACAGGACGAAATCGGACATAAGACTTATGAACGAACGGCAACCATGATGCTGATCAAAGCAGTGTATGATGTGTTGGAGAAAGAACAGCATGTGGAAAAGATCAAAGTGGAATTTGCCATCGGCCAGGGTTATTTCTGTAGCTTAAAGGCAGACTTTAAGATCAAACAGGAGTTTGTGGATCGCATTAATCAGCGGATGACGGAGATGGTGGAACAGAGAATCCCTATCGAAAAGAAAAGTTTCCCTCTTGATGATGCGGTGGAACTATTTAAAAAGCAGGGAATGACGGATAAGGTAAAGCTGTTCAGATATCGTCGCAGTTCTTCTGTCAATGTATATTCTCTGGATGGTTTTTATGACTATTATTACGGCTATATGTTACCGGATACGGGCTATATGAAGTATTTTAACGTGATTGCCTACGAAGACGGACTGATGCTGATTTTACCTTATACCAAACAGCCGGACAAGATTGAGTTTTTTGAACCCAGAGAAAATCTGTTTCATACTTTGCGGGAATCCTCCGTCTGGAACCAATATAATGGAATTGATACCGTGGGAGATTTAAATGACTGGGTATGTCATGGAAACCTGGCAGAACTGATTCTGGTTCAGGAAGCAGAGCAGGAACGGAAAATCGGTGAAATTGCCAAGGATATTGTGAGGCGTGGCGGTGTCAAGTTTGTTATGATTGCCGGCCCTTCTTCCTCAGGAAAGACCACATTTTCCCACAGATTGTCCATTCAGCTTCGAACGTTGGGAATGGTTCCCCATCCCATTGCACTGGACAATTATTTTGTGAACCGTGAGAACACGCCTCTGGATGAAAACGGAAACTATAATTTCGAATGTCTGGAAGCGATTGAGGTGGAACTGTTTAATCAGAACATGTGTGAACTCCTGGCCGGAAAGACGGTGGAAATGCCGGAATTTAATTTCCTTACGGGACAGAGAGAGTATCATGGTAATTTTATGAAGCTTGGTGCAGAAGATATTCTGGTCATTGAAGGAATTCACGGACTCAATGACAAAATGTCCTACGCTTTGCCCAATGACAGTAAATACAAAATTTATATCAGTGCCCTGACCAGTCTGAACATTGATGCACATAACCGGATTCCTACCACAGACGGACGTCTTCTTCGCCGCATGGTGAGAGATGCACGGACACGGGGAGCTTCTGCGAAGAAAACCATCGCCATGTGGCCGTCGGTGCGCAAGGGAGAGGAAGAAAATATCTTTCCTTATCAGGAAAGTGCGGACGCAATGTTTAATTCTGTTTTAATTTATGAGCTGGCTGTATTAAAGCAATATGCAGAGCCTCTGCTCTTTTGTATTGATAAGGAAGAACCGGAGTATTTTGAAGCAAAACGATTGTTGAAATTTCTGGAATATTTCCTGGGAATTGACAGTACCAATCTCCCCCAGAATTCCATCTGCAGAGAGTTCATAGGAGGAAGCTGCTTTAACGTATAGCTTGCTTTTTTAGGATTTCTTTGCTAAGATAACCATGCAAATAAGCCGGACAGGTGTTCGCGGCTGCATCGTAAGGGTGCAGGTGAGGAAAGTCCGGGCTTCACAGGGCAGGATGCCGGATAACGTCCGGTGGAGGTAACTCCCAGGCTAGTGCAACAGAGATATACCGCCACATTCGTGTGGTAAGGGTGGAAAGGCAGTGTAAGAGACTACCGTGTATCTGGTAACAGATATAGCCATGTAAACCCCATCCGAAGCAAGGCCAAACAGAGAGCGACAGACTGGCCCGGTCTGCTCTCAGGTGGGCCGCTTGAGGCTGCTGGCAACAGCAGTCCTAGATAGATGAACACCCAACGACATAACCCGGCTTATCGTCTGGCTTATCTGCATGTAAAGGCTGAAAGGATTTTCCTTTTAGCCTTTTTTCGAGGAGGAAAAAGGCGTGGAAGAATCAGAAAGAAAACGACACATGAAAACAATGTGGGCGCTGCTGTTTATGCTTCTGGCAGTGTTTTCTTTCCTGTGTGAAATTCTCTCCGCATTATTGCTGCAGGGCAGCCCGCGGGAGGAGGTCGCCCTAAGCGATCTATATCCGGAAACCTACGAGGAAAGCTATGTATTGTCCTCCTGGACTTTGAGGGAGGCGAAACACGAGGATGGAACCCCGGTAACGGCAGCCCAGATCCGCTCTTATTTACGGCATAGACCGTTGATCATGACCACGACCCAGGAGGATGCATGGAAAGAGCTGGTGCGGTATGGCAGTATGGAGACGCAGGACACAGAGGTGGAACCCGCCATCGTACAGCTGAAAATGTCCCATCAGACCGGAAGTGGGATCATCTTACAAATCTCAGAGGATTCCTTCCTGCTTTCCACCTGTGCCCATGTGGTGGAGGAGGAGCCGGAAATCACGGTAATCTTTCAGGATGGCACTTCTGTAATGGGAACGGTTCTGGAGCGGTCAGCAGATTTTGATCTGGCATTTCTCAAAGTGGCAAGCCAGGATATTCCGTATGAAACCAGAGTGAAGCTTCGCTGCGCAAGCATAAAGGAAGCGGCGTGGACACAATTAGCGGAGAATGATCATGTATTTATTCTGGCATCCTCCAGGAAACCGGCAGGAGATTATTACGAAGGCTATGTCCAGTACCGGGAAATTTATGTTCCGGAATTTGATTGTTATATGCTCTGCATTAAAAGTACTCCGATTCCGGGAATGTCCGGCGGGGGCATCTTTGATATGCAGGGAAATCTGATAGCCATGGTCAATGGAGGAACCGCTTCCGGACAGGTGGTGGGACTGAGTCTTCCGGTAATGACGGGACAGTTGACAAACTTCGCTTTTGGGGTACAATAATGAGTAGCGCCGCAGAAACGGCGCTAAATGTGATGCGAAAGGATGGAAAAGACATGACAAAAATAGATATATTTTCAGGATTCCTGGGAGCAGGAAAAACAACGCTTATTAAAAAATTGTTAAAAGAGGCACTGGCAGGCACCAAGGTAGTGCTGATTGAAAATGAATTTGGACAGATCGGTATTGACGGAGGATTTTTAAAGGATTCCGGTATTGAAATCAAGGAGATGAATTCCGGATGTATCTGCTGTTCTCTGGTAGGAGATTTTGGTACCTCCTTAAAAGAGGTTCTGGATACCTATCAGCCGGAGCGCATTCTCATTGAGCCCTCCGGTGTGGGCAAGCTTTCCGATGTTATGAAAGCAGTACAGGATGTACACACCGATGTGGAAGTACAGTTGAACAGCGCAGTTGCCGTTGTGGATGCCTCTAAAGCCAAAATGTATGTGAGAAACTTTGGCGAGTTTTTCATCAACCAGATTGAGCATGCAGGAACCATCATTTTAAGCCGTACTGCAGACATCAGCAAGGAGAAGCTGGAACAGTGTGTAGAACTGATTCGTGAGCATAATCCTAAGGCAACCATTATTACCACTCCATGGGACGAGTTGGATGGCAAGATGATCCTGGAGACTATTGAGGGTGCCAAGGATCTGGAAGCAGAACTGATGGAGGAAGTGAAGAACCTTCACGATGAGCATGAGCATCACCACCATGAACATGAGGAGCACCATCACGACCATGATCATGGCGAAGAGTGCACCTGTGGCTGTCATGACCATGATCACGATCACCATGGCCACCATCATGCAGATGAGGTATTTACCAGCTGGGGCGTAGAAGGTCCTGCAGCTTATAGCAAAGAAGAAATCGAAAACATTCTGGAAGAACTGGATCGTGAGAGTGAATATGGTTTTATTCTGAGAGCAAAAGGAATGGTTCCTGCAGGGGATGGCACCTGGGTATATTTCGACTATGTGCCCGGTGAGAGCAATGTCCGTGAGGGACAGGCTGATGTAACCGGTAAAATTTGTGTCATCGGTTCAAAATTGAAAGAAGAGAACCTGGCAAAGTTATTTAAAAAGTAATCATTGAGGAATTTACACATGAAACCAGTTTATATGATCACCGGTTTTCTGGAGAGCGGAAAAACCGAGTTTATCACCTTTACCATAGCACAGCCCTATTTTCAGATTCGGGGAACAACCCTGATTTTACTGTGTGAGCAGGGTGAAATTGAATATGACCCCAAGTTACTGAAACGCAGCCGTGCAGTGGTGGAGGTCATTGAGGAAGAGGAAGACTTTAATCTCAAAAATTTGATGGAACTTGAGAAAAAGCATAAGCCGGAGCGTATTATTATTGAGTACAACGGCATGTGGAATATCAAAGATCTGAAACTGCCCATTCATTGGAGAATCGAACAGCAGATCACAACCATTGATGCCACCACATTCCCCATGTACTATACCAACATGAAGTCCCAGCTGTCTGAGATGTTACGCAAGTCTGAGATGATCATCATGAATCGTTGTGACGGAATTGAAGATCTTGGCAGCTATAAGCGTAACATTAAAGCATTGAACCAGAGGGCGGACATTATTCTGGAAAACAAAGACGGCGAAGTGGATGAGATTTTTGAGGATGATCTTCCCTATAGTCTGGATACCAAGGAACTGGATCTGGATGACAACAGTTATGGAATCTGGTATCTGGATTCTCTGGATCATCTGGAGCGCTACGAAGGCAAGACCTTAAGTTTCGTGGCACAGGTACTGATTCCCCCCGGATTTGATCCCAAATACTTTGTCCCGGGGCGGAAAGCGATGACCTGCTGTGCAGAGGATATGACCTTTTTAGGGTTTCCCTGCAAATATGAAGGTGCAGGACAGCTGAAAAATAAGCAGTGGGTGAAGGTAAAAGCCACCGTGCATCGCGAGTACTGGAAAGACTTTGAGGGAGAAGGCCCGGTACTGCATGCCATCAGCGTGGAGCCCTGCAAGGCCCCCAAGGAAGAAATTATCAGTTTCAGTTAATTGAATGAAAAAGAGGAACGGCTTTCTGCATTTCCACTATGGTGCAGAAAGCTGTTTTATTACACAGTAAGAAGCTTTCTATGTAATAAAATGTTCCGCAGGGATGCGTAGCTCACGGAGAAGAAGTTTATGCTGCGCATACCGCTTGCGCGCGCAAAGAGTCGGCAAGCGACTCTTTGATAGGAAAGAGGTTTTATATGTCCACCGATTTGCAAAAAGACGAAGTACAACTGAAAAAACGATTCCTGGAGCTTTCAGAGAAAGCCTATCAGCGGAACATTTTTTTGTTTACCGGTTTTTTAAGCCTGGCAGAGCAGGAAAGCTTCTGGCAGTGCAGCGGGCAGATTGCCCGGGACAACTTTTCCCTCTTTGGAGGAATGGAGGATGCAGAGAGGGTGATGATTCGCTTCGGCAATCCCAAGGAACTGGGGTATGAGCAGGAATTTCCCATTGTCTGTATGCATCTGTATCCACTCCAGAAAAAATTCGCGGAGGATCTGACGCATCGGGATTTCCTCGGAGCCCTGATGAACCTTGGAATCGAGAGAAGTCTGTTGGGGGATATTCTGGTGCAGGACAGGGAAGCCTGGCTTTTTTGCAATGAAAGCATTGCTCCATTTCTCATGGAAAATCTCACCGGAGTACGCCACACCAATATAAACTGTGAGCTCCGGGAAGAATTACCGGAAATCTGTAAAAGGCAGTTGGAGATCCGGGAGTTTACCGTAGCTTCGGAACGGATTGACGCAGTGGTATCCAGGCTTTATAATATAGCGAGAAGTAACGGTGCGGCACTTTTTACTACGGATAAGGTGTGGGTCAATGGCAGACGGATGGAGAAACCGACCTATCTATTGAAACCGCAGGATGTGGTTTCGGTGCGGGGATTTGGAAAGTTTGTCTATTACGGGACTACACGGGAGACGAAAAAAGGCCGGCTTAGTGTATCCGTGGGCGTTTATCGATAAAACAAGTTGAGGGAGAAGAAGGATGGAGGCATTTCATTTCGGCTATTCCGTTATTCAGTGGCTATTTTTCTTTTATTTCTATTGTTTCTGCGGTTGGGTTTTTGAGTCAACCTATGTTTCTCTGAAAAACAGAAAATGGACAAACAGGGGATTTATGAGGGGACCGTTCCTGCCTTTATATGGAAGCGGAGCGATTATGATGCTGGTAGTATCGGCTCCGTTTCAGGATAGTGTCCTTCTCACTTATATTGCGGGAGTGATTGGAGCAACCGTTCTGGAATATGTCACCGGAGTTACCATGGAGGCTTTATTTAAGGTTCGTTACTGGGATTATTCCAAACAGCCTTTTAATTTCCAGGGACAGATCTGTCTGAGTTCTTCGCTGGCATGGGGATTTCTCACCATTGCCATGACCCGGGTAGTACATAAACCTGTGGAAAGGCTGGTGCTTTCCGTTCCGGAAAACTGGCTTACTGTGATAACCATTCTTCTTACCGTCTATATTGTCAGTGACTTCACAATGGCATGGCGGGCTGCTATGGATCTGAAGGATGTACTGGTGAAAATGCAGAAAGCGAAGGAAGAACTTGAACGGGTACAGAAACGTCTGGATGTATACCTTGCCTTTGCGGCGGAGAACAATGAACTGCGCAAACAGGCCATGACAGAAAAAGTGGACAGCGTCAGAGCGAGTGCAGCTGAGAAGATGGACAGCATGAAGAATACGGCGTCAGAGGCAGTGGACAGTGTGAAGAATCGTCTTGGTCTGGAAGAGCTTACCAACAGCATCAGTGGTAAGTTTGAGGCGTTAAAAAACAGAATGGATACAGAAAAAACCTCAGAATCTTTGCAGAATACACAGAATGCAAAAGAAGAAATCGTACAGCTGCAGAAGAAATTTTCTGAGAGTCTGCGATGGAAAGAATATAACTCTGATCGAGAGCGTTCTTATCGTAGAAGCGTATTTGGCGGAAACCCTACCATGACATCTACAAAATTCCGCGAAGTTTTTGAGGAATTGAAGAAAAAAGATAAAGAAGAGAAGTAAAATGATTGAAAAGACTTTAAAAGACCTTATCGCAGACAGTGAAAAAATCTGTGACCTGTTATATACCAACAACGTTGGAAACTGCAAAGCAAGACCGGCTTCCCTAAGGGTGGAACTGCACCATGAACTTTTAAAATATGCAATTTATCTGGCAGATGCAGATGATATTCTCACACAGCATGAGGTGAATGTGATTGAAGAATATCTGGGTGTACATGTGGATCGTGTCATGGTGGAGCAGGTGAAACAAAGTGATTCTCTGGAGATGCTGTATCCCAAAGAGCGGCCTTCCATTTTTAAATATGCGGTACTGGCCGATGCCGGGCGCAAAATCACCCCGGATCCTTTTCACAATCAGAAAGCCCAGCTGCTCTATGACACCTATAACCAGTTCGGACAGCTGATTGTGGCCAATAAGCCTGATGTGAGCAGTGGTGCGGTACAGAGATACACGCAATATATGCAGATGCTGGATAAATTTCTGCGGGAATATGGTGTAAATTTTACCAGCAGCATGAAATTTTATAAAATCGTGAAAACACCTTCGGGAAATTCGGAGATCAACGGAACCCCTGCAATGGGAAAGACCGGTGGGCAGGCACCGAAAAACGTGCAGACAATAATGCCTGCTGAGAAGGTAAAACAACCGGATGTGGCACCTGCTCTGACCCCGGAGGAACGAATTGATAAGGCATTGGAAACACTGGACAATCTGGTGGGCTTAGAGGGGGTCAAAGAGGAAGTACATAGTCTGGTGAATCTCATGAAGGTCCGTAAACTTCGAGAAGAGAAGGGTATGAAAAATACCGGTATTTCCATGCATATGGTATTTAGTGGCAATCCGGGAACCGGTAAAACCACCGTGGCGAGAATGCTGGCACAGATTTATGAGGCATTGGGTGTTCTTTCAGGAGGACAGCTGGTGGAAGTGGACCGTTCCGGACTGGTACGGGGATTTATCGGTCAGACGGCGACCAGAGTACAGGAGGTAGTGGATGAGTCTCTGGGAGGTATCCTTTTTGTGGATGAAGCTTATGCGCTTTGCGTCGGTAAAGGAGAGGGAGACTTCGGACAGGAAGCAATTGATACGCTTCTGAAAGCCATGGAAGATCACAGGGATGATCTGGTAGTGATTGTGGCCGGATATCCGGATCTGATGGAGGAGTTTTTGAACTCTAACCCGGGGCTTAAATCCAGATTTAGTAAATTTGTTTTCTTTGAGGATTATACACCGGAAGAACAGTTGAAAATTCTGAAAAGCATGTGCAAAAAACAGGATTACCAGCTGACGAAAGAAGCAGAAGAGAGAGCCTATGCATGGATGCAGGAGCGGTTTAAAAATCGTTCTGCCAACTTTGCAAATGCCAGGGATGTACGCAACTTTATGGAAAAAGCAATTTCCAAGCAGGCAGGCAGAATTGTGGAGGTTAAGAAACCCACCAAGAAAATGCTGGCAACCATCGAGTTGGAAGACGTGGAAGCTGTGATTGCGGACTCCACACAGAAGGAGCATACAACGGAATAAGATTTAAATATAAGAAAAGCATGCGTCAGGCATGCTTTTCTTTATGGTCATTCTTTAAGGTAATGTAGTTGTGCTGTTGAAGCGCCAGATGTCTCTTGTGGACACGGAATCCGGCGCAGAATTTATTGTAGAAAAAGAATCCTAATACCAGAAAATGATTGAAAAAACCGATTTTCTGCTTGGTGGTTTTGGTATAGTAGGTTCCCCCTGCAGAAATCCCCTCCTTGTGTCTGACTGCGTCAATCAGGTCGGTCTCACAGGTGATGGCAGAGGCGATTTCAGTATAGCCCAGTCCTACGCAGTCCTCCCGGTGGGAATCGCTGCCTCCGAAATGAGGCTTCCCGTATCGATCAGCCAAAGCAGCTGCCTTGGCATTGGATTGGGGCGATTCGCAGGCGTTAAAGGTTTCAAAGAAATCAAATTGCTGACAGATGGAAGGTCGTTTTTTTCCGGTACGGGTATTGGTAAAACTCAGGAAACGTTCACCACAGGGATGGGCCGGACCGAGAATTCCTCCAAAATAATGAACAATCTCAATGAGAATAGACACCGGGAGCCCCCGGATTTCAATCAGAGGAACTTTTACACCGGTGGGCATGATCACAAGAATATGCCCTGCATCAAGGGTGTCGTACTCGATTCCTTTTAATACAACGAAATCCTTATATTTCTGATCTTTTATATTCTTTTTCCAATGGCGGTAAGCACGATAAGAGTTATGATCGGAAATCAGCATGCCGTCGAATCCCTTTTCCTGCAGGAGCCGAATCGTGTCTTCTACCCGGATCGAGCCGTCAGGAGAGCCTTCTTTTGTGTGACAATGCATATCAAATTTCATAACACAGTTCCTTCTTATTCACTATATTTTTCTTCGCAGTATTTGCAGCGATAAATTTCCTTTTCAGGATCTGCCAGTACAAAAATATGGGGCAGTCCCTGCTCGATAGAAGTAATACAACGGGGATTTTTACATTTAATGACATTTTTGATCTCCTTTGGGAGAATCAGACGGCGCTTTTCTACGATCTTACCATCCTTGATTACGTTCACAGTAATATTGTGGTCGATAAATCCCAAAATATTTAAATCCAAAGTGTTGATATCGCATTCCACTTTTAAAATATCTTTTTTCCCCATGAGATTACTTCTGGCATTTTTGATAATGGCAACGGTGCAATCCAGCTTATCCAATCCCAGATGATGATAGATGGAAAGACTTTTTCCGGCCTTGATGTGATCCAGTACAAATCCTTCCTCAATTTTTCCTACGTTTAACATAACAGCTGCTCCTTTCCATCAAATACTCAGTCTACATGAATGCCTAACAGGGTGAGAATCAAAGCCATACGGATATAGACACCGTACTGTGCCTGCTTGAAATAAACGGCCCGGGGATCCTCATCCACCTCTACAGCAATTTCATTGACACGGGGAAGGGGATGGAGTACCAGCATATCTTCCTTGGCCAGTTCCATTTTGTTTTGATCCAGGATATAGAAGTCTTTTAAGCGGACATAATCCTCCTCATTGAAAAAACGTTCTTTCTGTACGCGGGTCATGTAGAGAAGATCCAGAGAGGGAAGTACATCTTCAAGGCGGATTGCTTCTTCATAATCGAATCCCTTTTTCCGTAGCATATCGGTGATGTAATCCGGTACGCGGAGTTCTTCCGGAGAGATAAAGATAAAGCGGACATTTTCGTAGCGGGATAATGCGTTGATCAGGGAGTGAACGGTACGACCGAATTTCAAATCGCCACATAAGCCAATGGTGAAATTGTCTAACCGTCCTTTCAGGGTGCGGATGGTCATCAGATCCGTCAGGGTCTGGGTAGGGTGTTGGTGACCGCCGTCTCCGGCATTGATTACCGGAATACCGGAATAGTGGGCTGCGACCATGGGAGCACCTTCTTTTGGATGGCGCATGGCACAAATGTCAGCATAGCAGGAGATGATCCGAATGGTATCGGCCACACTTTCTCCCTTGGAAGCGGAGGAAGATGCAGCGTCGGAAAATCCCAATGTCTGGCCGCCCAGACGGAGCATGGCGCTCTCAAAACTTAACCTTGTCCGTGTGCTTGGCTCATAGAAGCAGGTGGCCAGCTTTTTGCGGTCACATGCGTGTGCGTATTTGTCCGGGTTTTTCTCAATGTCACTGGCCAGATCAAAAAGCTGTTCCAGCTCTGTGGTGGAAAAATCAAGAGGACTCATTAAATGTCTCATAGTTCGGTTACCTTGTCCTTTCGTATTGCTGTCAGAAATCTTTGCTTGAAAAAATCGAAGAGAAAAACTTCTCTTCGATTTTTGAATTATTCTTTATAGGATAATAAATCCGAAACGGGTTTACGCTTTGGAGCAACGGGCTCCTCGTCGGGATATCCCACAGGAATCAATGCGACTGCTTCCTGTCCTTCCGGTAAACCAAGGAGATCAGCTACAATCTGATCATCGAAAATACCCATGATCACGGAGCCAAGTCCCTTCTCATGAGCTGCCAGACAGAAGGTCTGGGAGGCAACGCCCACATCAAACATCTGCCAGCCGTCGTTTCTTCTGGTAGAGTAGGAACCGTCACGTTCAAAACCGGAACGTTTGGTGACCATACATGCCACGATCAGCATGGGGGCAGAAGCGATGATTTCTCCGTTATGCGGATAAGCAGAAGTTGCCTCAGCAGCGATACGATCCTTTAATGCTCCTTCCACGGCAACATAACGGGTAATCTGGGTATGCTTCCAACTGGGAGCATAGGAGGCTGTCTCAACAATTTCATCTATTAAAGCGTGATCGATGGGGGTGTTTTTAAATTTACGAATACTTCTACGAGTTAAAATACATTCCTTTGCAGTCATTGTATTCTCCTTTCCGGCGCAAAACCTGCACACATTGACTTGCTGTTTCAGTCTATTCTAACATAACAAAAATAGGGATGCAATGTACCGGAATAAATTTATGCAAAAAGAATTTACAGTGCGGTTAGAGCATGCTAAAATAGCACAGATAAGCATTTAATAAACGGAAAATCTTGGTTTACAGGAGGGTATGAAGATGAAAGAGGTAAATGAAAACATGGGATTTGAGGAGCGGAAGCGCTGGCTGTTTTTTGGACTGCCGTTCACCTTTACCAAGTATCTGGTGGGAGAGGAAATT
>CAKRTZ010000031.1 GCA_934402515.1 uncultured Lachnospiraceae bacterium | reverse complement strand
GATAAGTCATGGGCAATAAACACATAAGTGATACCCCGCTTTTTCTGCAAATCCGAAAGCAGATTTAACACCTGGGCACGGATGGACACATCCAGTGCGGAAATCGGCTCGTCAGCAATGATGCACTCCGGCTCCATCACCAGGGCGCGGGCGATACCGATACGCTGACGCTGTCCACCAGAAAACTCATGAGGGAAACGGCTGGCAAATTCAGGCAGAAGTCCCACATCAGAAAGTGCCTGTGCCACCTTCTCCTGCATCTGCTCCTCCGTCAAATCATGACGCATGTTCCGCAGCCCCTCGCTGACGATATAGTCTACCTTGGCACGCTCGTTTAAGGATGCCATAGGATCCTGAAAAATCATCTGGATTTCCTGGATGACCTTTCTGTCCAGTTCCTTGCTGATTTTGCCGTTGATACGCTCGCCTTTGTAAAGAATCTCACCACCGGAGGTGGAATGAATCCGCATGATAGCACGCCCGATGGTGGTTTTACCGGAACCGGACTCGCCTACGATACCAAAGGTTTCTCCCTTGTATACCTGGAAATCCACACCCCGTACTGCTTCAAAGGCTTTTCTGCCTTTTCCGAAGGTGACATGCAGATCCTTGACCTCTAACAACACTTCTCTTTCGGTACTCATGCCATCACCTCCATATGTTTCAGATTTTTAATGGCCTCCGGCGGCTCCACCTTGGGGGCACGGGGGTCTAACAGCCAGGTTTTGGCTTTATGGGTGGGGGACACCTCAAAGAAAGGCGGCTCCTGTACATAGTCAATCTTTAATGCTCTGGGGTTACGGGGTGCAAAGGCATCTCCCACCACCTCTTTGAACAGGTTGGGTGGTGTACCCTTGATGGTAAAGAGATCCTCCCCTTTTTCTCCCAGCTGGGGCAGAGAGGAAAGCAGTGCCCAGGTGTAAGGGTGTCTGGGGTCATAAAAGATTTCCTCTGCCTTTCCGATTTCCACGAAATTACCGGCATACATCACCGCTACTCGGTCTGCGATATTGGCAACCACACCCAGGTCATGGGTGATGAAGATAATTGTAAGCTGATATTTCTCTTTTAATTCTTTTAACAGATTGATAATCTGCGCCTGGATGGTCACATCCAGTGCGGTGGTAGGCTCATCGCAAATCAGAACCTTCGGTCTGCAGGCCAGAGCAATGGCGATAACCACACGCTGCCGCATACCACCGGAAAACTCGTGGGGATACTGTTTCACTCTCCGCTCCCCATCCTGGATTCCTACATCCTCCAGATACTGCAGCACCTTCTGTCCGATGGCTTCCTTGCCCTTGACATCCGGCTGATGCAGGCGGACAGCCTCCGCAATCTGCTCCCCGATGGTCTTTAAGGGGTTTAAGGATGTCATGGGATCCTGCATGATCATGGCAATCTCGCCGCCGCGGATCTTCCGCCAGTCTTTTTCTTTTTTCAGTTTCGTCAGTTCTTTTCCTTCGTAAAGAATCTCTCCGGAGGGAATAAAGCCGTTGGCATCCAGAAGTCCCATAAAAGTCTTGGTAAATACGGATTTACCGGAACCGGACTCTCCTACAATAGCAATGCTTTCACCCCGGTAAATATCCAGGGAGACATCGCGGATGGCGTGAAGTACCTTTCCACGCAATGTGAATTTTACGTTTAAGTCCCTGACGGACAAAATTACATCATTTTCCATGGACGGCACCTCCTATCGATGATTTTTCGGGTCTGCTGCATCGGAAAATGCATTACCCACAATGTAGAATGCAATGGTTACAATAGAAGTTACCACGGTAGGGAAAATCAGCTGGTAACGCTGGGAGGCGTTCATCATAACAGCTCGTCCATCGTTAATCAGGGTACCCAGACTGGCTGTGGTAGCGGGGAGTCCCAGACCGATGTAGGTGATAAACACCTCGCTGCCGATGGCTCCGGGAATCGCCAATGCCATACGCAGCATAATAACGGAAATTAAGTAGGGCAACAGATTTTTCATCACCAGACGGTAAGTGGGAGTACCCAGACAACGGGATACCAGATTGTAATCTCTGTCGCGGATCACCAAAATCTGGTTTCGCACGAAACGCGCCATGCCAATCCATCCTGTCACCGTCATTGCCAGAATCAGGGTTCCTACACTGGGCTTTAATATGTAGGAAACCAGAATCAGAACGATGGTCTGGGGGATGTTGTCTAACACGTTATAAAGCTCGGTGAAGAAGAAATCCAGTTTCCGCACATAGCCCCAGAGCACACCCATGGTGATTCCCACCACAGCCTCAATCATTGCCACGCAGAAACCGATAAACAGGGAGGTTCTGGTTCCTGCCCAGATACGTGCCCACAAATCCTGTCCGATATTGTTGGTTCCAAACCAGAAGGTGGTATTGGGCTGTACATTTCTCAGCGGGATGCCCCTTTTGGCATCATTGTTAACCATATTAGGGTCGAACTGCCCCGGCAGATAAGGTTGAATAAAAGTAAAGAGAATCAAGGCCAGCATGATAATCAACATCACAACCGCACCTTTGTTTTTGAAGAACATGCGAACGGTAGAGCCCCAGTAAGAATAGTTGCTGTAACCGATTTTCTCGCCTTCCTTTTCATCATAGTCCGCAAAGGAAAAGGCTTCTTCCTGGGTCATGTTGTGTTCACTTAACGCTGCCTTTAATTTTGCCTCGGCAGCCTGTTCAAGCTCTTGGGAAAGATGATCTTGTAAAGAATGCATTATCGTTTACTCTCCTTTCCGCTCAAGCTGATTCTGGGGTCAAGTACAGTCATAAGAATATCACCCAGTAATAATCCAATGATACCAACGGTTGCATAAAGCAGCACAATCGCCTGTACCATGTTGTTGTCATTTCCTTTGATTACAGTTACTAAAAGTCCGCCCATTCCCGGAATACTATACAGAGATTCCACATAGATGGAACCGATGACAGTATTTAAAAAGGAGGAAGGCAGATACTGCACCATCGGTACAAAGGCATTCCGGAAAATATGCTTAAACATTATGCCGTTCTCCGATACACCCTTTGCCTGGGCCAGGCGCACATAATCTTTGTTGCTCTCGTCCACCATGTAGCGGCGCAGCCACATACCATAGTAGGCGATATTTCCCAAGGACATGGAAAATACAGGCAAAATCCAACTTCTTGGATTGGACGCATCAAATAACAGAGGAATGTTCAAAAGTGTGGTTCCGTACATCTGGATAAACAGATAGTACACTGCCGCCGGGACTGCCTGAATAAAGACGATAAACAACGTTCCCAGCTTGTCAAACCATTTTCCCTTAAATCGCGCCATCATGGTTCCCAGAGGAATACCAAGGATGAGCGATACCAGAATGGAAAGACATCCCAGTTTGATGGAAACCGGTAATTTATCCTTCAGAATTGCGGTAACCGGCACATTCACACGATACTTAGTGGATACACCGAAATCACCGTGGAACATATTTTTGAAAAATCTTCCTAGCTGAACCGGCAGAGGATCTAACAATCCCAGTTCCTTTAAGCCGGCTTGAATCTGTGCATCGGTGAGTTTGTCAAAGTTAGAAAAATAGCCCTCGATGGGCATCAGTCGCATCAGACAGAACACAATGCTGATGACTAACACCAGAGTAATCATTGAGCGGCCGATACGTTTCGCAAGGTATTTTGCCATAGTTTAGTCCCTTCTTCCTGTCGTCTCATAAACACAGAAAACTTGTTCTATGCTTATCATAAGACAGGAAATGGCAGGTGGCAGTTACGCCACCCGCCTGTTTTTCTGTATCAAGTCTTATGGATTTTATTGATGCTCTGCTGCGGATGCATTGAACTCATCCATGGAAAGTGCGTGGTCTAGCAGATGCTGACCTTTATAACGCTGGAGAGATACACCGAAAGGTGCATACTGACCTTCCCAGGGATTTAAGTGGCTTACTACGAAGTCAGATACGGTAACACCATAAGGGATTGCCAGTGCATGGTCAATCAGATATGCCTCTGCCTCAGCAAATGCGGTGTAGCGGGCAGGAATATCATTGGTGATTGCCTTTGCCTTCTCTACCAGGCTGAAGTACTCTTTTACAGTATCTGCGGAATCGGTGTCATCAGTGATTGCATAAGCCATGTATGCATATCTCATGCCACGATTGTAAGTACCGTCATCATTCTGAGCCTGATAGAACGGGTCAGTCCAGGTCTCAGGGTCTGCATAGTCCGCACCCCAGTTACACAGTAAGAACATGTAATCGGAAGAACGACGTACATCGGTGAGGAAATTCTCGGAAGGACCTGCCTCTACGATTACATCAATGTAATCAGAACCAAGTACGTTCTCTAACTGCTGCTCTAATACGATACACTGATCCTCCCAGTTGGTCGTGCTGGGGTTGTATTTTACCAGCATCTTCACAGGGAAGGTAACGCCCTGTGCAGTCAGCTCTTCCACTGCCTTTTCTTTATACTCTTTTGCTGCTGCTTCATCGTAGAAATCCTTGGAAAGTATATCAGTAAAAGCAGCCTCCTCAGTGTAATCCTTGCCGTTATCGGTATCAATGGCAAAGCCCTGAGGGGTAATGGTGTTCTGGATGTAGTCATCCGGGTTCGCATGGTCACCGGTGGTCACATATACGGAGGAGTAACGGTTTACTGCGTGCATGATGGACTGACGGAAATTCTCGTTATTCACTGCAATTTCCCAGTTCCAGGGCTCATACTCATCTGCAATGCTGTAGCCTTCCATTCCATCGCGGTAGAAGTCCTCATTTAACTTCTTCACATTGAAGTTAAAACAGTAGAAATATGCGTAATCTACTTTCGGACGGTTCATGCTGACCATATTTTCGGTTGCCGGGTCGCTTAACCATGCGTCCACTACATCCGCACCCAGTGTGGTGTAGTCAATCTCGCCACGCTTTGCCATCTCCGCACCGATGGTAGATGCCTCTGCATTGTAGGTTTTCTGGATTTTATCAATGTAAACATGCTCTGCATCCCAGTTGCTCTGGTTTTTGCTCATCACCATCTGTACCTGGGGTTCATAAGCGGAAATGTAGAACGCACCACAATAATACATGGTGTCTGCACTGGTTGCAAAATTGACACCCTGCTCCTCAAGCTGTGGCCCGTAAGCCGGCATAAAATACATATAAGTCAGAGTGGAAAGAAAATACGGGCACTCTCCTGCCAGGGTGTACTGTAAGGTGTTGGCATCCACTGCCTTTACGCCAACTTCCTCAAAGTCGATGGGTGCATAGCCCTCTTCACCGGCTAAACCATTGTAGTACTCCTCTGCATTGGCAATCAGTCCGAACAGACCGCTGCTGGTGGAACTTCCGTTTTCAGGAGTCAGAACATATTTCATGGCGTCTACGAAATCCTGTGCGGTTAAATCAGCCACTTCGTTTCCGTTATTGTCAATCCATTTCTGACCTTCTCTGATATGGAAAGTCCAGGTCAGACTTTCTTCATCATAGCTCCAGTCTGTTGCAAGGCTGGGCTGAATCTCACCGTCACTGTTGTACTCAACTAAGGTATCAATGACATTGGCACCGATGGACTGCTCGTTGGCATTACTGGTGATCAGGTAATTCAGTGTGGAAACCTCACCGGAATACAGCACTTTGTAAACAGCCTCTCCGGAAGCCTCTTCACCGTTGCTGCCTGCTCCATTACTGTTAGAAGCTTCGGTAGTTTCTCCGGTACTACTGCTGTTCCCACATCCGGAAAGAGCAGTCACCGTCATTGCTGCTGTCAGAAGCAGCGCAAGACATTTCTTCTTCATAACTTTTCCTCCTCGTCAGAGCATTTTCATTATACACAGGAGATAAAAAGATGGCGTATCTTTTCCAGCTACGCCATTGTAACTATCTCTCCCATATAATTGTATACCATTATACACTGTGGGTTTTGATTATACAAGTTTTTTTTCTTGACTAAAGCACTTCTTTATACACCCGAAGTACATTTTTATACAAAATTTTGTCCACTTCGCTCTCATGGAATCCTGCTTTCTGCAGTGCATCCACCAAAAGAGGCAGCATGGAGGCGTCCTTCATTTCCAAATCGCCGCCAATGCCGTCAAAATCAGAACCTAAACCGATGCAGTCTATGCCCCCCACTTTTTCCAGATATTTCGCGTGCTCTGCCATTTTTGCCACACGGCTTTGGACATGACCGTTCTCGTCCGGTTCCATGAGGAAACTGCAGCAATAATTCAGTCCGGTGACCCCACCCCGCTCTGCCAGTTTACGAATCATATCATCCGTAAGATTGCGGCAATGCCCGCACAAAGCTCTGACATTGGAGTGGCTTGCCACGAAGGGCTTACCGGTATGCTCATACACATCGTAAAAGCCCGCATCCGACAGATGGGACACATCAATGATGATTCCCAGACGCTCCATCTCCTCAATAAAAGCATAACCTTTTTCCTTTAATCCTCTGGACATATCCGGTTCGTAGGGAAATACCGTTTCTCCGTCCCCGGGCACATTATTAGGATATGCCAAAGAGTTTTCATGGTTCCAGGTCAGTGTCATCATCCTCACGCCAAGACGGTATAAATCCCGCAGAAAAGGAATTTCTCCCTTGCAGACTCCTCCTTCTTCCACGGTGAGCATGGCTGACATTTTGCCTGCCTGGATATTTGCCTCAATATCTGCATAATTTTTCACCACACCGATGAGGTCTTTATTTTTCTCCATTTCTGTGTAAAAAACATCCACAAGATGCATCACAGATTCAAAGGGATTTTCCTTCCGTTCCAGATTGACAAACATGGCAAAATTCTGGAGCAGATAATCCCCTTTTTTCATTTTCATTAAATCAAGCTGCAGGTCATTTTCCCGCAGATTTTTACAGACTGCTGCCTTTCCCGCAGCTACATCTTTCTGTGAATACCAGATTTCCGCAATGGTATCACAATGCATATCAACGATTTTCATTATGTAAATCTCCTTCTTTCTATGTTATACTTTCTGTTATATCTGCATGATTTGTTACGGTTCCTTTGCCTCGCTCCAGTAACGATTATACCCTACAACAGTTTACGAAAGGACATTTTATGCTATGTCAAAAAAAATCATATCCGTCCCTTATATTGATCAGACCGATGCCTATCCCACAGGATGTGAAAGTATTTCCACGGTGATGCTGTTACAATATCTGGGCTACCCCATCACTCCGGAGGATTTCATCGATAATCATCTGTCCCGCCACGATTTTGAGTTTCGGAACGGCTATTTCTACGGTCCTGATCCTCAGGAATATTTCATCGGAAGCCCTTATAATAATGAAAAAGGCTCCTACGGCTGCTATGCTGGAGCCATCATCAAGGCACTGTCCGGCATCGTGTCCGACCGTTATACCATCCATGACGAAACCGGCACTCCCATACAAGAACTGCTGACCCGTTACATCGACCAGGATATGCCGGTTATCTTCTGGGCTACCCTGGATATGCAGGAGGCAGTTCCCGGTCCTACCTGGAAACTAATCTCCACCGGGGAGGATTTCACATGGAAAAACAATGAGCACTGCCTGCTTTTAGTAGGCTACGATGATGAGGTCTACTATTTCAATGATCCCTGGCACAATCACGGGCTGATTGGTTATGACCGTGCTCTGGTAGAAAACCGTCACGCACAGCAGTATGCGCAGGCGGTTGGCCTGCGCACACGTTCTTAAGCTAGCGGATTAACTGCTCTCCCACATTTCCTCCGGCAACTTTCACAAAGGCATTGTAGACGGTCTCTTCAATGTCTTTGTCTGCCATCAGGAGCAAGATTACATTTCCCGCATTGTTCACGGTTACTTTCTCCGCCTCCACACAAATCCATTTTCTGGGATTGGCTCCATCGAAAATGCGCTGACGGATCTCCTTTACATCCGCACCGTCTTCCACACGAATCAGGCACAAGGAATAGGGAATCGAACTCATCATCGGCTCGGAAGCCACTACCTGGGCAATTCCGGTGAGATCCTCTGTTCCGATATCATAAGACATCATACTCTCATCCACTTCTTCGGGTTCTCCTACATAGACATCTATCTCCCCTGTGGTGTCGTAGATCTCGTTAATCACATCTGCCAGTTCTTTGTCTGCGAATGGATTCTCTGTATTTTGAACCTTATCTCCGTTACTGTTGTTTCCGCAGCCGGTGAGCATACCGGTAAGTAATGCCCCTGCACATAACATTGCTAAAATTTTTTTCAATAGAATACTCCTGCCTTTCTCTTTTTCTATATTGTCCCCTCGGTTTATCAAAATATCCGATACAAACACCAGAATCTAAATTGTGGACGCAATCAATTCCATCGTTCCTTCAAAGTCCATGGTTCCGAAACCTGCCGGTACAATAAAATGATCTCCTTTATGAAGGGCTGTTCCATTCAGGGTTCCTTCTCCTTTTACCACGCTCATGAGATAAAAGGGTGCCTCCTGCTCCACTTTTACACTGCCACTCACTGCCAGATGGAATACCTTATAATAAGAACATTCATAGAGCATTTTCCACTGGTTCTCCGGTGCTCCTGCGGTATGCAGCACACTGTCCTCCACAGATTTGGCAGGCACCTGTATGACATCCATGCTTTTCCGGATGTGGAGTTCTCTGGGCTTTCCGTTGGAAAGACGGTCATAGTCATAGACACGATAGGTAATATCGCTGTTCTGCTGGGTTTCCAGCAAAAGGATTCCCCCTTTAATCGCATGAACCGTACCGGGGTCAATCTGGATAAAGTCCCCTTTCTTCACGGGAATCTGACGGATGAAGTCGCTCCACCGTCCCTCCTCAATCATTTCCTTTAACTCCTCTCTGGTGCGGGCATTGTGTCCGATGACCAGAGTGGCATCCTCCTTACAGTCCAGGATATACCAGCATTCCGTCTTACCCAGGGTGCCATTCTCGTTCACTTTTGCATAGGCATCATCGGGATGTACCTGAATGCTCAAATCGTCCTTTGCATCGATAATTTTAATGAGCAGGGGGAAGGTGTCCCCGGTCTTTCCACCAAACAGTTCCGGCTGTCCCTTCCACAGTGCGGATAATTTCTCTCCGTCAAAGCTGCCACCCTTTACGGTGCAGTCTCCATTGGGATGGGCGGCAATCCCCCAGCACTCGCCGATGTCATCGCCTTCCACCTGATAACCGAATTCCTCCCGCAATCTGGTGCCTCCCCAGATGTTGTGTTTTAATACCGGATTTAAAAAAATTAACTGATTCATTTTCCTGTCCTTTCCGAAAAGCTGTCCCGTAAGCTGGTGCAGGTAAGCTGCCGCTCCAGCTCCTCCAGGGTCATTTCCTTATCCGTATTCCAGATGTCTGTTTTCTTTAGGGTAATCACCCGCTCTGTGCCAGTTAAATTAAAGAAGTTATCGGAAAACCGTGCATCCGCATCCGCTAAATCCAATGCCACGAAGGGTGCAAACACATCGGAACCCATCGTAATCACAAACCGGTCTGCCTGTTCCTCCACGGTATAGTGGATTGCCGGCACAGGAAGATACAGATATTTATAAGGCACGAAAATTTCTGTCTCCACCTGCTTATGACCATCCGGATAGGTAAAGACTGCCTCGATAAACACAGCCTTTTTGTCCACGCTTTTCAGGATTTCTGCGAAATCCTTTTCCAGAATCATGGCTGAGGATAAAGTATCACATTGCGCCTTTACACTTTCCTCCATAATAATGCTTAAATCCATGCGGCGCAGACGCATCGTCAACTCACAACTCTGTCTGTCAAAGGTTTCATTTTCCAGCCAAACCTTTAAATTTTCTCCATTTAATTCCAGGCTTCCCGTAGTACGGGCAAAGAAATTTCTTGCAAAGTAATGGAGTGCTTTCCATCGGCCAAAATAATCAATACTTGCCCAGGATGCCACCGGCCACTCATCGTTTAACTGCCAATACAGAGCGCCCATGCAGCGTCCTCTGTTTCTCCGCCAGTGCTCCACGCCATATTTGATGGCATTTGCCTGTAAAATCTGGGTCACATAGAGCAGGCTGTTGAAATCCTTGGGATAACGGAAATTTTCTGCCAGATAGTACAACAGTTTGCCGTTGGCAGAGCTGTTTTTCTGGTGGCTTTCCATGACATCGGAGAAAATATTCCGGTCTTCCTCTCTGGTAAAGGTGTTCACCGTCTTGGCACAAGGGAAAGACTGGAAACCAAACTCCGAGCAGAACCGGAAGAAGTGATTCCGATAGTCGGTAAAAGGTAACATTCCATGCCATACGGACCAGTAATGCACATCGCCTCTGTTTTCATCTCCCGGATCGTCATAACAGCCACCGGAACAAGGGGATGAAGGCCAGAAGAAGGTATCCGGATCCTCTTCTTTCATGATTTTGGGAATCACAAATTCAAACTGCTTGATATAGTCTGCCTTCACATAGGCATTGTGGCATTTGTAATCGTCCCAGTTCATCCAGGCGGTTTCCAGTTCGTTGTTGCCACACCATAAGCCTAAGCTGGCGTGATGGCGGACACGACGCACGTTGTCTCTCAGTTCCTGGGTCACATTTTCCTCAAATTCCGGGGTAAAATCATAAATATTGCAGGCAAACATCAGATCCTGCCATACAATCAGACCTAATTCGTCACATAAATCATAGAAGGAATCTGCCGGGTAGTAACCACCGCCCCATACACGGATGCAGTTGTAATTAGCCTCCACGCAGTCCTGTAACAGCCGTCTGGTGCGCTCCTGGGTAATCCTGGGATAAACGCAGTCCTCCGGGATATAGTTGGAGCCCATGGTAAAGATTTTCAAGCCATTGACCTGGAAACAGAATTCTTCGCCCCACTCGTCCTTGTCCTGGCTGATAGTCAGGGTGCGCAGACCGATGCGGTAGTCCTTTTTCTGGTCGCCTTTAGCGGTATGTAATGCTACTTTTACGGTATAAAGGGGATGCTCACCGTAACCGTTAGGCCACCACAATCTGGGATTTTCCACGGTAAAGCTGCACCGTCCTTTACGCAGGGGCAAAAGCTGTCCGTCCACTCTCCGCTCCATGGTCACTTGGGCAGGAACAGGTGCTGTTTCCGGGGTAAAGGAAAGGGTGTCCATGACTGTGCCCTCCGGGTCACACAAAGCAACTTCCACGCTCTGCTCTCCTGCCCAGCTTAAGGTGTCCACTTCCACCGTGACTGTAGCTTTTCCCTCGGCATGTTCCTGGTGGATGCGCACATCCTCCAGCACTGCATCACTGTAACCCACCAGGTCAATGTCTCTCTGGATTCCGGCATCAATCAACTCTGCGCCCCAGTCCCAGCCAAACATGGAATGGGCTTTTCTGATAAACTGGTTGCCGTAAACCGAACAGTCGGAAATCACATAGAATTTCTTTCTTTCCTCCGGCTGGTACTCGGAAACGTATTTCATGGCGGATAAAAAGACAATACGGATGGTATTCTCCCCCGCTTTCAGATAGTCCTTCACGGAAATCCGCCAGGTGCGGTGCATGTTGTCCGTCTTTGCCACAAGGTTCCCGTTCATATAAATTTCTGCCAGGGTGTCCAGGCTCTGGGCGTGCAGTTCCACCACGTCCTCCTGTAACAGTGCCTCCGGCACTTCAAAACTTCTCTCAAACTCATAGTCATTCCAAAACATATCCCTGGTGTCGTACTCATTCATACGGTCATAGGGGTCAGGGATTGCCTTGTGCTCCAGCAGAGTCGACAGCACCGTACCGGGAATTTTCGCCGTAAAGCGTTCCTCTTTTCCCATCTGGTGCATCTGCCAGACTCCGTTCAATGACAATGTCTGCATGTTCCAATTACCTCTCTTTCACCTTCGTTCTCTAATTGTTTCCGGTGCAGTAACAGCACCATATCTCCCTCTTTTAACTGGGTATTTCCCTCCGGTTTGATGACCCGGTTTTTCCGCTTGATGCTAAGTAAAAAGGTCTGTCTGGAAATATCCAGATCCCGAATCTGCTGTCCCACCCAGGAATGTCCGCTCTCTAGGGAAACTTCTTCCAGTGCGGCGTTAATCTGGCGGGTACTGGTGGTGGCAAGCACCAGGCAATCCCCTTCCTGCAGAACTAACTCCGGGTAGGTGGTGTTCACATCCCTGTCTCTTAGCAGCACCGCCGGGTATAAGCCCTGGGGAAGTTCAATCTCCCGGATTCGTTTTCCCACATAGGGATGCTCCGTGGAGATATCCAGCGTAATAAAATCCGCCTCATGGGTGAGGTACATGCCACCCTTGATTTTGGTGTAATATTCCACGAAACCCGCACTGATAATACCGGTGGGAATGGCCACCATCAGCACACCCAGAAAGGAAATGACAATCGCCATCAGCCGTCCCCCCAGGGTCACCGGGTAAATATCCCCGTAACCCACCGTCAAAAGGGTGGACATGGACCACCAGATACCGGAAAAGGCATTGGCAAATTTGTCCGGCTGGGCGTCATGTTCCAGACCATACATACATAGAGAAGATGCCAGCATAAGGATCAGCACCAGGAAAATAGAGCTGAACAACTGGTCTTTCTTATCCTTCAATACATCGGTGATAACATTAAAAGCATCGTAACTGGCATTGATACGGAACAGCCGGAAAATCCGCACGACCCTTAGCATCCGGAACACCACCGCCCCGCTGGGGAAGAAAAAGGGTAGAAAATAGGGCAGGAAACTGAGTAAATCGATGATGCCGTAAAAAGAACCGGCAAATTTCAGCACCGCCATCCCTTTTCTGCTTCTGGGATACAAATATTCTGCCGTCCACAGCCGCAGTGCATATTCCACCACGAAAATCAGCACGGTCACGGATTCTATTTCATTAAAAATTTTGGTATAAGCTGCTGCCTGATCAAATGTCTGCAAAAAACAGACGGAAATATTTAATACAATGACAACGGTAATGAGCAAGTCAAAAATCAGGCTTACGGTATCGCTCCTGTTTCCGATTTGTATGATATCGAAAATCCGCTTTTTATAGGCTTTTAGCTTCTGCAAGATGCTTTCCCTTCCATCCACTTTTTTCCGCTTCATCATACCATGATTCCACTCTTTATTTCAACCCGAACAGGCAGACTCTGTAAAAGCAAAAGACGCTCCTCAAATAATGGAAGCGTCTTTTTAATACCAATATGTTTTCTTCACTCCAATTTAAAAAGATTTACAGATTGCTTTAACATTTTTGCATTATCTTGGAGTTTCTCCGTACATTCTTTTAGTTCTGTTGTCAAACTAATTTGGCGATGAGCTCTTTCGTTGATGTTAACACTCTCTGCAGAGGTCTGTTCAACCACCGCCGCAATATTTTCCACGGCCTCCAATGTACTGCTCTTAATATTTTCTACTTTGTCAATGTCATCTGTAATCGTATTCATGTGAGTTAAAAACAAATTCAATTCGTCGTTGATATCCTCAAAAAGATGAACTGTTTCATCAGCAGCTTCTTTTTGCATCATAATATATTTTTCTATATTGTTTGCTTTTTGCGTCATTGTTTCACTTCTTGAAACAACCGTCTGGATATTCTTATCAATACTTACTGCTGCACCCACTGTCTGATCTGCCAATTTCCGAATTTCTTCTGCAACCACGGCAAAACCTCTTCCAGATGCTCCGGAACGGGCTGCCTCAATGGACGCATTTAGCGATAACAAACTTGTCTGATCCGCTATATCATTGATTAGCGCAGTAATTTTTCCAATCATCTGTGTATCAACATTTAAGTTATTAATTTCCTCCAGGATTTCGCTCGTCTGGGCAGAAGTTTCTTTAATCTTTTCGTTCAATCGTGTAATTGTCATCACACCATTGTCCACCATGTTCTTTGTAAAATCTGCTATTTTACGCATTGAATCATTACTTTTATTTACAGTTTCTATTTTTTCTGACAATGCCGTCATTTTTTCCAAACAGTTTCCTGCATTTTCTGCTTGTTGTGTACTGCCCTTTTCTACTTCTCCCAGAGAATTTCCCATATCAACCGCATGCTGGAAGATTTCGTTTCCTGCTTTCTCAACTTCCTCTGCGGAACCTCCAACGCCATTAGCGACCTCCACGATTCGGCTTACTAAGTCCCGGATGTTTTCTGTCATACTGGAAACATTTTCAACCAGCTTACCAAATTCATCTTTGCGCTTGGATTTCACTTTGACCGTCAAATCACCTTTTGAAATTTTCTCCATATTGACAGATACATATGCAATAATTCTTCCGATATCCCCTGAAATATAAATCGCTATAATCAGTGCAATTGCACCTGCAATCATAATAATGAGAACACAAATATTGCGGATTTCTTTCACCTGTTCTTTTATCATGGATTTATCCATAACATTAATTAATACTGAACCATTATTTCCGATCTTGTCAAATGTACACAAATAGGAAGTATTATTAAACTTGAAAGTTCTGGTTCCCTGTAGTTCATCAGAAGATAATATGTCTTTAAAAACGGGTTCTTCCGTTATACTCCACCCATCCATATCCAATCCCTCGGAAGATTTAATTTCACAACCGTCCGGAAGAACCAAGATACTTCTGGTATTATCTCCAAAATTCATTTCATCCAGTCTGTCCACAACCATATCCATTTTAATATCCAGTATGACATACCCGATGTTTTTTAAAGACTTATTTTTAAGGAAACGAGTAAAAGATGCTGCATATCCATCTTTCGGTATGTCTAAGCAGTCATCCAGGAAATCATGGTATCGCTCCCACATGTAATTATTTCCACTTTCTTCCAGTTGTTTCCCCTCGTCGGATTCTGAATATTTTTCATAAGTCCTGTCTTTAAAATTTTTAAAGGTAGATACCGCTTCGCCTTTTAATGGAATAATTGTGATGGAATACATGAACTTATCACTTCCTATTGTTGCCATCAAGTCCTGATACATGCCATCATAAGCATTTAGTTCCTCGGCACTTCCTTTTGTATAATTACCGGAGAAATAATATTTCAGATTTTCATTACTGACAAGCTGTGTTGCCTTTGCTTCCACACTAGACATGATAAGCTGCAAATAATCTCCACTTGCTGTAACCGTATTCAGAATACTATTCTGATAATTATCTGTAATAATACGGGAGGCTCTTTTATAGGTAATGACACCAAGGATTAAAATCAAGCCAATCATAATGCCAAAAGAAATAAGCAGCTTTGTTCGAACTGTGTACCATTGCATTTTATACCTGGTCTTTTTGACAAGCGTTCTCTCCTCTGTTTTTTTCTTTATTTTAGCTGTACTCTTTTTCTTTATTTTAGCTGTACTCTTTTTCTTTATCATAAGGCCTCCCTGCATTTCTATTCACGCCCTTCTCCTTCTAAAAGTCTCTTATTTTACGGCTCCGTCCGTCACACCACCAATAATCTGTTTCTGTAACAGAAAATAAATAATCAATGTAGGAATTGCCACAAAAACAATAGCTGCACACATCAAAGGCCAGTTTGCCATCTTATCACTTGCAAAAGTATTTAATGCCGTAGCTACCGTTCTTAAAGAACTCTTAGGCATATACATATACGGTGTGAAGAAATCATTATAAATATTAAGGATTTTCAGAATTGCCGTGGTGGCAATTGCAGGTTTCATCTGCGGAAGAATAATTGAATAAAAAATCCGGACTCTTGATGCCCCATCAAGTTTCGCGCTCTCATCCAAAGCCACCGGAATCTGTTTAATAAATTGTAAAAAGATATATATCTGTACAATGTCCGATCCAATATAAAGCAGCATTCCTGCAAAAATCGTATTGTATACACCTAGCATTTTAATCAATGTGAAAGTTGCGATTGTTGTCGTCATGGACGGAATAAAAGTTGGAAGTGTAAACGCACCCAAAACCAGTGGTTTCAGCTTAAACTGAAATCTTCCCAAGATGTAGGCAACCATCGTTCCAAACAGAATGGAACAGGGTACACATACGATAATCAGGATAAAAGTATTTTTGAACGCTCCCAGGAAATTTCCACTGTTAAATGCCTCTACATAATTACTGAAATTGAATATGTTATCAGGGAAAGCATATACACCTTTCTCCCAGTACTCTGCTGTTTCCTTCAACGATACATTCAGTACAATAAACAAGGGAAGAAAAATTAGGAATACCATGGCAATCAAAACAAGATACCCAAAGCATTTTCCTATTTTACTGTTAATGACAAAGGTTGATGGGGATGTCATCTCTTTTTTATGAGCTTTCATCAGTCTTCCTCCTTAAATGCAAATTTTTGTATGAATACCAGAACCAGAATGATTAATAATAAAATCACGCCCATAGCCGACGCTTTACCATATTTGTTATAGTCAAATGCTAATGACAATGTTTTCGTGATAAAGGTATCGGTTCTTCCATTCGGTCCCCCCTTAGTCAGCAGGAACGGCTCAAAATATGCCTGCAGGGAACCATTCACACTCAACAATAAGGAAAGCTTAAACATTGTTTTAATATTCGGGAATGTAATATCTTTAATAATTTGGAAAAAACCAGCTCCATCAACTCGTGCTGCCTCATATATTTCTCTTGGAATTGACTGAAGAGCTGCCAGATAAATAACCATTGTATAGCCCACATAGCGCCAAAAACTGATAAATGCCAGCCACAAGTTAGAAGCATAGCCGGTACTGATAAAGTGAATGGCATAATCACCAAGGCCAATATATCTGAGAAAAACATTCAACGGTGAGTTTTGAAAGTCATACATATAATTAAACATAAATGCTATCGCAACACCATTGATGATATATGGCATGAAGATAATGCCCCGGAATGTATTTTTTCCCTTCAGATTACTGTCCAGTAAAATGGCTAAGAGTAGTCCTGCAAACTGCTGAATTAATGCAACCGCCACATAAGACATATTGTTCAGGAAAACAGAAAATAGTTCCTTCTGTTTAAAAATATTCCTGTAATTTTCAAATCCCACATAATGCAATTTGGGTGACAGCCCATCCCAATCGGTAATGCTCAATTGAAATAATTTCATTAATGGGTAATAAGAGAACATTGCCAAAAGTACTGCCGGTATTAGTAGAAATGCTATGATTGTAATTAGATCCTTTTTCTTTGCCTTCATTTTATTTCCTCCTTTTGACTTAATTCTAAATTATTACATATCTTTTTTTAATGATAATCCTTTATAAAACTATGCATTTTTACATATTTCGAGCCAATTTTCGGCATACAAAAGGGCTATTTCCACAAAGGGAAATAGCCCAATGCATTTTCTTTTATTTACTTAACAATATCTGCTCTGGCTGCTGCCCAGCGTGCGTTTACTTCATCTATCATCTCCTGAGCCTTTTCATCATCCTTTTCCAGGCAGTAAGCCTGAAGGAATGACTGCTCATTAATCTCTGCCGCATTATAGATTTCAACAAAAACAGGATCGGTAGGTGCAATTTCTACTACAGGCACATTGTAAGACAGGAGTTCTGCAAGGAAAGGAGTATCTACCTCTGCATTTTTCCAAGAAGGAGCATTCCCTGTTAAAGAGGCCTCTTTACCATCTCGAATTAAATAATCCAAAAATGCCTTTGCAAGTTCCGGTGACTCAGTATCCTTAGAGATACCCCATACCTTACCAGGTGCGCAATAGATTCCTTTCGCTCCGGGATAAGGGAACATTCCTACATCATTCGCATCTGCTCCCTGTTCAACCATCTGGGGAGGAAACCATGATGCAGTGTAGTGCATTGCTGTCTTGCCCTGAGAGATATCAATCTTAAACTGATCCCAGTTTGCAGACATGATATCGTCTTCAAAATAACCCATCTGGTATAAGTCCCTTGCTGTTGCCATGGAATTTACAATAGTCTCGTCAAAAATTTCATCCTTATTTACATAGCTGTTTTTGCCGTTTGCATCGCCATTTGCTACAATCTGAACCATTCCGAAATCTGTCCAGGGGAACATTGTCCAAACATCTTTAAATGCAGTGCCAACGGGGACAATACCTGCATCCTTCAGCTTTGCGCAGTCCTCAAAGAACTCATCCATTGTTGTAGGCACTTTGTCAATTCCTGCCTTGGCAAAAGCAGTCTTATTATATGCCACGCCTGTATATTCTACATAAGAACTCAGACCATACAAAAGTCCGTCTGTTCCTCGCGTGTTATTGTAAAAATAAACATCGTCTGCTGTAATGGCAAGGTCATCAATGGGAAGCAGGTAATCTTTATAAGTATCTGCATTCATGCTAGGCAAAATCTGATATAAATCAGGAGCCTCGCCGCCAGCTATTCTTGTTGCAACTACCTGTTCATAATCTTTAATTGCTTCAAATTCTACTTCCGTGCCAGGATGAAGATTCATAAACTCCTGAGCAGTATCTGCCAAAACGGTATCCACCAAGTCTGTACGGTTTGTCGCAATTACGATTTTGCCACTTAACTCTGTATCCGCTAAGTTTTCTTCTACTGTTTCCGCTGTCTGTTCTGCTTTTGTTTCTTCCTTTGCTGTTTCCTGAACTGCCCCCGTCTCCTGTGCAGGTGTTGAGCCGCATGCACTTAAGGCTGAAACACTCATGCCTAACACCAACACTAATGACATAACTTTTTTCATTTTCATTATTTTTCCTCCATAATTTGATTTACGCCTCTGCGCATATTTAAAGTACCATAGTCAAATTCTCAATTTAACTGCATCTGTTTCGTTTTGTATGCAAGTTTTATGGTGTCTGTTTTCATTGAGCAAACCAATGAATTGCCTTTTCTATATAGGCATTCCAGAAGTTCCACTCATGGTCTGCCTTTGTTTCAGTAAAGCCATGCTCAACTCCCATCTGCTTCAAATAGTCTGAAAAGTCTCTACTTGCCCGATACCAGAAATCGTCCGTTCCGCATGCAAGATAGATAGCAGGCACATTTCGTCTTTCGGATTGTAGAATTCGTTCCAGAAGATTTGCATAATCTGCATCTGTTTTTCTCAATTCCTCATAGGTTCCCAATAATGCATCAAATTTCTTTCTCCTGCTTAATGACTCCTCTGTATCTTCACGCAATAGTTTTTCTAAAAACAATGCTCCAGAAAGAGATATAATGAAACCAAAAGTATCCGGATATCTCAACCCGTTTACCAAAGCTCCGTAACCACCCATAGACAAACCGCCAATACAAGTATCTCTCCGCTCGCAGGACACTGGCAGCAGCTTTCTCATATAATCTACCAGTTCTTCCCCTATAAATCTGCCATAAGGTTCCTTTGTTTTCCAATTATCGATATAAAATTTATTTTCTCCTGCAGGCATTACGATAGCCAGATTATTTTCTTCTGCATAGCGCACAATATCCGTGTTTGTTATCCAGTCCATATTGTTTCCATTATATCCATGTAGTAAGATCAGCATCCTGTAACGTTGAGGCTGTTCCTTTTTCATAGGATTATCAAGGGGAACAATTACGCTCACCGGGACTTTGCGCTCTAATAATTTGGAAAAAATCTCTACCGTTAAAATCGCCATTTCTTTATTGTTCCTTACCCTTTCTCTTTCTTTTTCAATGCTGTTGTAAATTGATTTTCAATACGGTCTGCAAAAATTACATCATCACGTTTATAAAATGCTACAAAGTCGTCTGCCATTTCATGACGATTTTCATTCCCATCATCATAGGGAACCCAAAAGTGACTTTTATCCTGGTTTCGCCATGTCATCACATAAGCAACTTGTTTTGCTGTAGGGTCACTCATTAAGGTTTCACAAAGCATGGTATACCAGTTCTTAATTGTATTTCCTTTATCAGCCAGACCATTGCATCCATCATAGCGTAATCCTGCCTCGGTAATAGCTGCAACCTTTTGTCTTTGATTTGCGATTCTGACTGCAATTCTTGCATCCTGCCTTGTTTGCTCCATCCAATTGTCATAATAGGACGGCCTGTCATGATAAACATCAAAGCCAATAATATCTACATAATCGTCTCCCGGATATCTGCTTAAATAGTTTTCCTCATCTAAAAAATGCCCATTGGGTGAATACGCATATAACAGATTATGTACTTCTTTAACATTCCGCAAATATTCTACAGTAAATCTCCATAGACTGATAAACTGCTCCTTTGTCAGATTAGAAGTCCCCCACCAGAACCATGTTCCCGAATTTTCATGGAAAGGCCTATAGATAATGGGTATCAAATTCCCATTATCATCCCTGCAGTAATGTGCAAACTCCGCTGTTATATCAAGGCGTGCCAAAAATTTGTCATGATCTTTTCCACCTGGCATTATGTCTTCATAAACTGGTGTCATATCATAACAGGTGGAAATAGCTGCTGTGGAAGAAAAATTGGGCATGTGATCACACAATGTAGCAATGCTGTAATTCTTATATGCACGCTTTACCAGTTCTACATACTTGTCCTCATCTTCTACTACATTAAGCATCTCAAATCCTGTAATGGCAGGATACGCTCCAACCGTATGGAAAGTATCCGATATAATCCCTTCTTTTCTCACGATTCCTTCCGCGTTATCTGACTGATGCCCAAATAAAAGGTACTTTTTTCCAACATCCTGCAAATATCTATATAAGGAATTTACGCTTTCCACAGCATCCGCATCTACTAACTTAATCTCTCTGTCATTCGTCCTTAACACCAGATTTTCTATTCCTCCTGTTGATTTCCCTTGCTGTCAAATGTTCTGACATACTCTACAATCTCATCAAAACATGCCCATGCCATTCCGATTTTTTGGTCAGCTGCTCCATAACTCATAATCAGTTCGTCATCTTTTACAATTCCACCGGTAGTAAAAATACAGGGACACAAAAACAAGTCCGGCAATTCCCACTCCTGTTTCGCATACAGCAGTCTGGAAGAACATCTATGAATAATTTCTGGAAATCCATTTTGTTGTTCCCTGACAATCATAAAAGACTGCGTATAGCCATATTCCGGCAGTTGCTTTCCGTGATAGGAAACCAGCCAGTCTCTGTCATCAATTCTGATGGGAGGAAAACTTGCACCAATCCGTTCTTCTTCCCAGTCAAATTCACTTACTGCCAGAAGTTTGTGCTGTACTTTTTCTGTTACAAAATCCTCGAGGCTCTCGGCTGCTGCGATCAGAATCGATGGTTTATAAATGCCTTTTGCGCAAGAAAACTTGTCTGGAACATCTGGTCTATGCAACATAATATACTGCATTTTTCCATCGATCTTCATCTTTTCCGGGAAGAAGAATACATCTCTGTTATCTGTCAGGCTTCCATCGGTTAATGCACATACATAACGAAAGGCACTCTCATACTCTCTCTTTTTTAATGCAGGTAAGTTGATTTCAAACAAAACAGTTGTTGTGTCATTTTTATATGCTGCACTGCCAAAAGGATTGTTCTCCTCCAACGCCCAGTCCGGAACATTATCCCGACGTTTATCACCTTCCCAATAGGCTCCGGGTGGAAACATTCTGCAAGCTGCTGTTAAATAGTATTTTCCATCCAGCGTAAAAACGCGTGGGTCTTCAATACAGCCATTCGCATAATTGGGAACCCATTTTCCGAATACATCCTGTATATACATCTTATCCATATCATATTCCAGTTTCGGAGCCAGTGCGGGGCGGCTGAAATCTACATCCCAGTTTTCTCCGTTATCCTCACTGACTGCATACCCCAGGAAAATAGGATATGGGTCTGAAAGTCCTCTCAGGTTTTTCTCATGCCACGAGCCAGTTGCCCGGAAAAGCATGTGGATAGTATCGCTTCCTTTTTCGATAAAAATAGCGGGATTCAAGACCATTGTATTAGCCCACTCACATCCCGCTTTAGGTTCTATGACTGCATTAGGTGAACACTTGATTACAGGTTTTTTCATACCTTCCTCCCTTTGTTTTTTTCTTTATGTTATCAAGTTATCTCTCCCTAAAACACTACGCCGTTTTATTTTTATATACATTTCTTTTTTGTCTTTCTAATAAACTGTATTTCTGTATTCTTTTGGGGACATCCCTACAAATTTTTTAAATGCCCTTCCAAAAGATACTGCATCCTCATATCCTACCATTCCGCCAATTTCATATATCCTTATCTTGGGATCCCGTAACAACTGCATTGCCTTTTCCATCCGTATTTTCATCAGATATTCTGAAAAATTCATTCCCATTTCTGATTTAAACAGATTGGAAAAATAGGAGGGATTCAGTTCTACAAACGCTGCAACATCGTTTAAAGAAATCAATTCCATGTAATGCTCTGCCAGATATGCCTTTGCCATTTCGATTCTGTTAGTTCTCTTTTTCTCCTTTTCTTGACTCATTTGCTGAATGCAGTTTTTCATTAATAAAAGAATAAATTCCTTGAGTTCATTATAAGTCCCTATGTTGGAAATCATCCATTCATAGTCAACACCACAATATCCAAGTGCTTTCTCAAATCCATTAATCTTCAGAGCAAGAATATATAGCAGGTTTCTCACATAGTTTCTGATTTTTTCAGGTTTCAAAAAACTTATGTCCAAAAAAAACTGGCTGATCTTTCCCCTCACTTTTGGATAATCCATTAACTCAATTTCTAAGGACAACGTTTCAGCCAACGCTTTGATATCATATTCAAAGTCAACGCTCTTATCCTTAATATCCTGATACTGAAAAATCTTGTTATTTCCCATATAAAATCTAAACGATACTGCATCCTGGGATTCCTTATAGGTCTGATAAATATTGCTCAGGTCTGTATGTATGTTACTGATTCCTATACAAATTAAAAATGTTTTTTTCAAATCCTCCAACATTTCTTTAAAATACTGATAGAGCCATTGATAATTTGCAGCATCCTCCAACAGAATCATCGAACAAATAGAATTCGCCCCTGTGAATAAAATCTGTTTGTATCCATTCTCTTTCATACTTGTTTCAAGAACGCTTTTCATCTCAGAAACATATCCTGGAAGTTCCTGTTTTTTTACCCCGTTTTTATAGTAAAAGCCAATTTCCATGGATAATAGGATATAAGGGGTTCCAACAGAAATATCCACTCGTTTGCAGAGCTGTTCTATTGCATTTTGTTCACCATTGACCGCTTTTTTCAGCATATCGGAAAGAACTTCTTCCTGCCGGATTTTTTCAAATTCTGCTTCATCCTCCTTTATGCTAATTTCCTTTTCTATTTTCCGGATATGCGAAATAAGCTCCTGTCTGTTAATCGGTTTTAAAAAATAGTCAACAACACCATCCTTAAAAGCACGCCTGATGTAATTAAATTCGTCAAATCCACTTAACACAATAAATTTAATATCCGGATTAATTTCCCTGACTTTTTCAATCAATTCCAGTCCGTCCATAACTGGCATTCGGATATCCGTGATAATCAGATGGATATTCTCATTTTCCTTCACATAGTTTAAGGCATCTAATCCATTGGAAAATTCAGATACACTACAAATTTCCCCGATGTCTTTACAAATCATTTTACGCATACCGATACGGATAATTTCATCATCATCTACAAGTATTATTTTCATCCCTTTGTCTCCTCATCTGCAAAAGACACATGGCTGTCTATATATATGGTTGCATAAACTGTCGTTCCCTCGTTCTTTTGACTTTCTACTGTTAATCCGTAATTGTCTCCATATTGTAGTTTAATGCGTCTATTGACATTGCGCAGTCCTATACTCTTATATTTCTGATTATTTCCTTGGATATACTCATTTAAATCGTGAACTTCTTCCTCTGTCATACCAATTCCATTATCGTATACCGATAATTCCAGTACATTTCTATCCTTAATTCTGGCAGAAATTATAATTTTTCCATCCTTTACAGTATCCTTCATTCCATGGTAGATGGCATTTTCCAAAATAGGCTGAAGAATCATTTTTATCATTTTGATTTCATATAATTCCGGATTGATATGAATCATAATAGTGTAAATAGACTTAAACCGCATTTCCTGGAAGGAAATATATTTTTTTAGATTAAAAATTTCCTCATACAGGGACACCTCCACATTATAGTTACTTATTCCATATCTCATGATGTGTCCGAGATTGGAGGCCATTTCTGATGTCTGGTCATCGTCATTCATAATGGCAAGCATACTGATAGATTCCAGTGCATTGTATAAAAAATGAGGATTAATCTGCGCCTGCAGCATTTGTAATTCCATTTCCGAATGATATAGTTTCTGTTTGTAGACCTCGTTAATGAGATTGTTAATTCGCTTTACCATAGAATTAAACAGAATTGTCAGATTTCCAATTTCATCCTTACTTTCCACTTTTACATGTTGATTAAAGTCACCCTGCTCCGCCAATTTCATCACCGCTTCCAGCTTGTGAATAGACCTGCTTATCCTGGCTATAATGAAAAAAAGCAAAACCAACATTACCCCTATGCCCATTACTGTCTGGACAATAATTCTCTGTTGAGCTGCCTTTAATTCTCCCAATACTTCTTCTTCCGGAACAAGGCTGATTAGTTTCCAATCTGATACATCTGATTGCACTACATAGATAAGAGTCCGTTTTCCGTTTTCCAGTTCCATTACTTTAACCGTATCCTCTACGTTTTCTGCAAGACGGACAAGTTCCTCCTGTGGCACTTTTCCAATATTTTGTTTGACTGTATCATAAATAGTACAGTCATCGCACAAAATAATGGTTCTGTGATTTTCCGAGACGCTGACATTCTCAACAATGTCCCTGATATAATCTATTTCCGTATTAATTAACAGCACCCCAACAATTTCATTGGTTTCAATTTTTAAAATTCCTCTTGCAATTCCAAATACATATAGTGGAATATTCGCAGAATCTGCAACATAAGGCATCTCATAGGTGTTTACAATTACGGGCTTTCCAAACTGCTCATGGCAGTCCTGAAACCATTTGCTCTCCAAAGGATTCATAACTTGATATATGGCTTTTCTTACTTTATAATCACCACTTCCATTTTTGTTAAAAATAAAGCATGAGTTGATTGCAGATTTGTATGCCATAATTTCTTCAAACATCCGCTCATTCATTTTTTGAAATTCCAAAGTCAGCTGATTACTGTCATTGTATTCCTTCAGTGCAGTAATATAGCTATCATCTTCCATCCGGTAGGTAAGAGGAATCTGCGATATTTTTGATACATCTAAAATATAACGGTCAATCTGATCTAATGAATCTTTTCCGGAGCGTTTTATCATTTCTTCAATGTTGGTCATTTTTTCTTTGGAAATTGTCATATAGTTAGATATGGAAAAAAAGCACAAAACGCATGTGGAAATCATAATAACACATGATAATCGAAAGAAAATCGGCATATCATTAAACTTTATCCAGAGTTTTTTCATGAAAGTACCCCCTCGTATATACAATCATGATACAGCAAACTTTCTAAGCAGGTCAATAAAGCCAGCACTTAATAAAATACTGGCTTTCCTGCTATAATTATTCTATAAATATTTCATATTTTGACTGATAAAATCGCATCTCTGTTTTACACAATCAACACTTCTCAACGGATCCTGTGGGGTATTCATTGCATAATCCAACAGTTTTTCCACGGTAGTAGTCGCTACATGGAGTCTTGTATCATCTGATGCATAATAAATAAATACTTCGCCTGCCTTATTCACAATACAACCATTGGAGAATACCACGTTCGACACATCTCCTACTCTTTCTTTTCCCAATGGTGCAATGAAATATCCTGAAGGCTCCCGCATTAGCTTCCAGGGCTTTTCCAACTCTGTCATGTATACATACAGGACATAGCGAAGTCCCGCTGCCGTATTACGCACACCATGGGCAATATGTATCCAGCCTTTATCTGTTTTAATTGGAACCGTTCCTTCCCCATTTTTTTCTTCCGTAATGGTGTGATACTTACGGCAGCTTATTATTTTCTCCTCACCGATTTCTGCGTGTTCAATATCATCGCACAAAGCAAACCCGATTCCTCCACCAGTTCCGGTATTTATGAAATCGTCCTGAGGGCGCGTGTAAAACGCATATTTTCCATTTACAAATTCCGGATGAAGCACAACATTCCGTTGTTGGGGAGACTGGGTCTTCAAATTATCAAGACGCTCCCATGTTTTTAAATCCCGTGTCCGCACAATTCCTGCGCTGGCATTTGCTGCTGATAAAGACGGATTCTCTGTATCTTTACTCTCAGAGCAAAATACGCCGTAAATATATCCGTCTTCATGCTGTGTTAATCTCATATCATATACATTGGTTTCTTCTTTTGGTGTGTCAGGCAGTAGAATCGGATAATCCCAAAAACGAAAACCATCAACCCCGTTATCACTTTCTGCCACAGCAAAGAAAGATTTACGGTCATTTCCTTCCACACGGGCAACTACATAATATTTCTCATTAAGATAGATTGCGCCCGCATTAAATACTGCATTGACCCCCAAGCGTTCCATAAAATAAGGGTTTGTTTCCGGATTCATATCATATTTCCAGAAATAGGGAATATGATTTCTCGTCAAAACAGGATTTACCCATCGATCATAAATTCCATTATAAAATGTGGTGTCCTTTGTATTTTTCTTGTTTAAAAGTTCCTCATACTCTTTCATGAGAATTGCTCTTTTTTCATTAAACATGATGTTCCCTCTCTATACTTTCTTATATATTTTGCACAAAAAAGCCTTTATTTTAGCCATCTGTGCAATGGTTAATTAAGTTGCA
>CAKRTZ010000030.1 GCA_934402515.1 uncultured Lachnospiraceae bacterium | reverse complement strand
GAGGATTTTCCCTTATCGCTGGCACTGTTTGACGCGTTGCCCGTCATCTTTTTCAGTGTCGCCATGGTATTGATTGCAATGCGTTTCAGAAATGTGTTTTTTATCAAAGGAGCGGTACTGTGCGCGGTCTCCGGATTAGGAAAAGTGGTCTGGAAAATTATGATTGCCGGCACGAAAAAGGACATTTCCCTCCTGAACAAACAGCTCCGAATTCTCATGCCTGTCGGTTTTCTGCTGATGCTCATTGGTATCATTATGGGAATCAGCCTGGGAACCCTAAGCCTGAAAGTGCTCTGGCACAGCATCTGCACCTTTCCTTCCCTTTTGTTTTTCCTGATCACTCTGGCAGGTATGATTTGCATGAGTGTCTTTGCTGTGAAACTGGATGGGACGAAACTCCGCTCTAACTGGATTGAGCAGATTACCAACGCCTTCGCCCAGGGCTGCTTTCTTCTGGGTGTCCTGTTCCTCATTCTTTAATCGAAAATTTCCCCGTGACGCATAAAATCCTGCCTTGCTCCATATAGTACTTTAAGGAGCAGGCAGGAAGTGTGAAAATGAACTTTCACACCCAAGATTTGTGCTTACGCACAAACTTGCAATGCTCTGAAAAACAAGCAGGAGCGGGGAATTTTTTTATGAAAATTCAATGGAAAACCTTATTCATTTGTCTTTTGATTCCACTGGCAGTAGGCGGTATCTCCGCTTTTCTCACCCAGGATGGCATGGAGGCTTTTAACGCCGCCAACAAGCCGCCTCTCACGCCACCCAACTGGCTTTTCCCGGTGGTGTGGACGATTCTGTTTATCCTGATGGGAATTGCATCTTATCTGGTTGCCACCTCCGGCAAACCCAGCCAGGCGGCTCTCACCGTCTACGGCCTGCAGCTGGTGTTCAACTTCCTCTGGTCCATCTTTTTCTTCAACATGCAATGGTATCTTTTTGCCTTTGTATGGCTGTTGGTTCTGTGGTTTCTGATTCTCGTTACCACCATGTCCTTCAAACAGATTTCCAAAGCCGCCGGGTACCTGATGGTTCCCTATCTGTTGTGGGTGACCTTCGCCGGGTATCTGAATTTCGGCGTTTATCTGGTGAACCGGTAAAATACTTCGTTTTCCTCTACCCCTTTCCAGCAAACTGTGCTATGATATTGCAAATTAAAAATACAAAAGAAGAATGTCTTCTTCAGAATGGAGGAAATCATGTACGAATTTACAGAAGATTGTCTGATACATATTGATGCGATTGACGAGGAGCACCGCCGCTTGTTCCAGATGTTGAACGAGGCGATTACCCTCTCCCAGGATGCTGCGGATGTAAAGCCTGTGGCTAACAACCTGCTGGCAAGTTTAAAGGATTACGCGGCGACCCACTTTGCCCATGAGGAGGCCTATATGGAGAGCATCCATGACCCGGAGCTTTCCCTGCAGAAGGCAGAGCATGCGGCTTTTACCACGAAAATGAACGAGTTTCAGCTGGATACCACCTCTCCAGAGACTGCCAAAGCATCTCTGCAGGGACTTTTATCCTATCTGGTGCGCTGGCTGTACCATCACATTTTAAGCAGTGATATGATGATTGGTAAAACCCAGACAGAAACCACAGCCGATCCTTTTGCTTTTACCGACGCCTATAAGACAGGCATCGAGCTGGTGGATGATGAGCATTGTCGCCTGTTTGAGATTATCAAGGAAACCAATGATTTGATTCACGAGGAGCTGCTGCACGATAAATATGATGAAATCGTGCGCCTGCTCACAGAACTTAAAAATTACACAGAATTCCACTTCCACGATGAAGAAGTTCTGATGGAGCGCATCCAGTATCCGGGACTTGCCGCCCAGAAACGCGCTCATTCCGCTTTTGTAGATAAGCTGGTGGACATCGACTTATCGGATTTGGATGATATAGACAACAATCAGCAGACCTACTTAAATGATCTGGTCCAGTTCCTGTTGACCTGGTTGGTCAACCATATCAAGGGAATGGATAAAAAGATTGCTGTCTATATGCAAGAGAATCATATCGAGGAATAAGCTTACAGGCTGTTCAGCAGACCGCTGATGCCCTCCCGCTCATAAATATCCTTGTAATAGGCAACCTCGTCCTGAATCAGCTGGTCGATGACCTGCATGCCCAACAGTTCCACCGGGGCTTTGTCATCGGTCATGAAATAATTGCCTGCATGGTAAGCCTGGCTTTGGGCCGATACGGTTTCCATCATATTCTGCAAGTCCTGGTTTTCCAGGGTGGTAACATTTTGCTGAAAGATTTCCAGCATATCTGCATTATCTGAGGCAAAAAGTTCCCGGTTGGTGGAACCCTTTACATCCGCCGTATAGACAGTGGAAAATACGGAGGCAATGGTATCGGAAAGATACTGATTGATATTGCCCTCTCCGCTTCCCCGCATATTCATATTCACTACCATGACACCATTCTCCGTCAGATGCTCCTTCACCAGAGTGAAAAACTCGGTGGAGGACATCTGGAAGGGGATGGTGATATCCTGATAAGCATCCACCATAATCACATCGTATTTCTCATCCACTGCATTTAAAAATGCCCGCCCGTCATAGGTGGTAACTTTTACCTCCTCCGGCAGGAAAAAATATTTCCGGGAAAGTTCCGTGATTTTCTCGTCAATCTCCACGCCCTCTAAATTCATATCCCCGTAATACTTTTTGCACTGGGTGGCATAGGTTCCGGTTCCCATGCCCAGAATCAACACATTCATGTCCTCCGGCTTTTTATCTGAAACCATGAGAGGTGCTGCCATGGCATAGTCATAATACATACCGGTCAGTCCGCCCTCTTTCATATAGACGGACTGCACGCCGAACAGCACGTTGGTGGAAAGTACCACCCGGCTGTCATTTTCGGATACCTGTAAATAGTTGTAGACCGACTCCCCTTCATAGGTTAAATCTTTCTGCCAGAAGGCAAAGGAATCAGAGTAGCCCACCCCACAGCAGAGGACAAAAATCAAGGCAGAGGCAATCACCTTTTTCTTTCCGGTGTGGCTGCTGATAAAGTAAAGAGCAGACAGCACCATGAGGATTCCTGCAAAAATCAGGAAGGTGATGGAGGTTCCCACTGCAGGGATAGTGATGAAGGTGGGGACGAAAGTTCCAATGATACTTCCGATGGTGTTAAAGGCACCCAGAGTTCCCACCACCCGTCCACTGTCGTCCAGGCTGTCCACAGTGTACTTCACCAGGGAGGGAGTCACCGTGCCCAGCAGAAATAAGGGAAACACGAAGATAATCATGCAGGCACAGAATGCCGCTATAATTAAGAAGTTATTGCTCACGGTAAAAATAAGCAGGGCGGAGATTCCCAGAATGAGGTATTTGCCCACCACGGGAATCAGGGCGATCCAGCAGGCGGCAATGAGAATCCGTCCGTAAAGTTTGTCCGGGTTAGGAGACTTGTCCGCGCTTTTTCCTCCGTAAATGTTTCCCAGTGCCATGGCAATCATGATGGTTCCGATGATAATCGTCCACACAATCTGGGAAGAACTGAAATAAGGGGCAAGCAGTCTGCTGGCACCAAGTTCCACTGCCATCACAGACATACCGGCGAAAAATTCCGTCAGATACAGAAACAGCTTATTTTTTAAAATTCCGGCTCGTTCCATTCGTTCATCTTTCCTTTCTGTAATTCCTATTGATTTACCTGACTATCATAGCATGATTTCCCCGGTTTACCTACTGTTTTTTACCGGTTCTTGCTAATAATTTAACGAATTTTTTATTGATTTTATGCCTTAACTATGTATAATGGGGATAGGAGAAGTTGGAATGTCCAGTTTCTCATAAATATCGTAAGGTCCGCATTTGCGGCTATTGCATATTACTATAGAAAGGAAAGAGGTTTATAAGATGGCAACAATCGATTTAAGCAAGTACGGTATTACCGGAACCACAGAAGTTGTGCACAATCCTTCTTATGAGATGTTATTCGAGGAGGAAACCAAACCCACATTAGAGGGTTATGAAAAAGGACAGGTCAGCGAGCTTGGCGCTGTTAACGTAATGACCGGTATCTACACAGGTCGTTCCCCTAAAGACAAATTCATCGTTGAAGATGAGAACTCCAAAGACACCGTTTGGTGGACTTCCGATGAGTACAAAAACGACAACCATCGTATGTCTCAGGAAACTTGGGCTGCAGTGAAAGAAATCGCTAAGAAAGAGCTTTCCAACAAGAGACTGTTCGTTGTTGATGCATTCTGCGGTGCAAACAAAGATACCCGTATGGCTATCCGTTTCATCGTTGAGGTAGCTTGGCAGGCACATTTCGTAACCAACATGTTCATCCGTCCTACCGAGGATGAGTTAAAGAACTTCGAGCCTGACTTCGTTGTTTACAACGCTTCCAAGGCAAAAGTTGAGAATTACAAAGAGCTGGGTCTGAACTCTGAGACCTGTGTTGCTTTCAATATTACCAGCCGTGAGCAGGTTATCGTAAACACCTGGTACGGTGGTGAGATGAAGAAAGGTATGTTCTCCATGATGAACTACTATCTGCCGTTAAAGGGCATCGCTTCCATGCACTGCTCCGCTAACACAGATAAGAACGGCGAGAACACCGCAATCTTCTTCGGTCTTTCCGGAACAGGTAAGACAACCCTTTCTACCGATCCTAAGCGTCTGTTGATCGGTGATGACGAGCACGGTTGGGATGACAACGGCGTATTCAACTTCGAGGGTGGATGCTACGCAAAGGTTATCAACCTGGACAAAGATTCCGAGCCTGATATCTACAATGCAATCAAACGTGATGCATTACTGGAGAACGTAACTCTGGATGCAAACGGCAAGATCGATTTCAATGATAAGAGCGTTACCGAGAACACCCGTGTATCCTATCCTATCAACCACATTGAGAACATTGTCCGCCCTGTATCTTCTGCACCGGCAGCTAAGAACGTTATCTTCCTGTCCGCAGATGCATTCGGCGTACTGCCTCCTGTATCTATTCTGACTCCTGAGCAGACTCAGTACTACTTCCTGTCTGGTTTCACAGCAAAACTTGCTGGTACCGAGCGTGGAATTACCGAGCCTACCCCTACTTTCTCCGCATGTTTCGGACAGGCTTTCCTGGAGCTGCATCCTACCAAATATGCTGAGGAATTAGTTAAGAAAATGGAGAAGAGCGGAGCTAAGGCTTACCTCGTAAATACCGGATGGAACGGAACCGGCAAACGTATCTCCATCAAAGATACCCGTGGTATCATCGATGCGATCTTAAATGGTGATATCTTAAATGCACCTACCAAGAAGATCCCTCACTTCGATTTTGAAGTTCCTACCGAGCTTCCTGGTGTTGATCCTGCAATTCTTGACCCTCGTGACACCTACGCTGATGTTGCTGAGTGGGAGACCAAAGCAAGAGATCTGGCTTCCAGATTCGTTAAGAACTTCGCAAAATACGAAGGCAACGATGCTGGTAAGGCTCTGGTTGCTGCAGGTCCTCAGGCATAAACCTACAAAAGAACATGCATGAATGTGCATTGAAAAAGACAGGTGTGGTAACGCACCTGTCTTTCTTTTCCCACTTCTTAAAGGAGGTATTCTATTTATGTGTACAGCAGTCACTTATCAGACCAAAGATTTTTATATGGGGCGAACCCTGGACTATGAATTTTCCTACGGCGATCAGATCACCATTACTCCCCGGAATTTTCCTTTTACCTTCCATCACCAGCCGGTGATGAACAATCACTACGCCATCATCGGCATGGCCTGTGTCATGGACAACTATCCCCTGTATTATGATGCCTATAATGAGAAAGGCTTAGGCATCGCCGGGCTGAACTTCGTGGGAAATGCGGTGTACCACGATGCGGTTGCCGATGAAAGCACAGACAACATCGCCCAGTATGAATTGATTCCCTGGATTCTGGGGCAATGTGCCAGCGTAAGGGAAGCACGGGAAAAACTTGAAAAAATGAATCTGATTAACACGCCCTTCCGCCCTGACCTGCCTCTGGCACAGCTCCACTGGCTGATTGCCGATAAGGACGAGGCGATTACCGTGGAAAGCGTTGCAGAGGGTCTGATGATCTATGACAATCCGGTGGGGGCGCTCACCAACAATCCCCCTTTCCCCTTGCAGTTATTTAACTTAAACAACTACCGCCATCTCTCTCCCAGACAGCCGGAAAATACTTTTTCCGATCAGTTGGAACTTTCCACTTACAGCCGGGGAATGGGCGCTCTGGGACTTCCCGGCGACCTATCTTCTTCCTCCCGTTTCGTCCGGGTGTGCTTTACGAAGTTAAACTCCAAATCCGGGGTCAGCGAGGCTGAAAGTGTCAGTCAGTTTTTCCACATTTTAGGCTCGGTAGATCAGCAGAGAGGCTGCTGCGAGGTGGCAGAGGGCAAGTATGAGATTACCCTGTATACCAGCTGCTGCAACGTGACAAAGGGCATCTTCTATTACACCACCTACGAAAATCACCAGGTCAACGCGGTGGATTTAAACCACGAGAACCTGGTGAGTGAACAGTTAATCTGCTATCCTCTGTTAGATAAAGAACAGATTTTCATGCAGAACTAATCTTTAGTTTTCGTTTTCTGATTCAGGATCTGCATGAACTCCTCGCCGGTAATGGTTTCTTTTTCATAGAGATACTTGGCAAGTTCGTGCAGCTTGTCCTGATTGGCTTTCAACAGCTCCATGGCTTTCTCAATTATTGTCAATGAAATTTCATCCTTGATTTTCCTCCTATTGCCTTTTATTGCTTACGCAGCCCTGTTCCTCTTTCATAAAGCACAAGCTGCGGATCAACCTGGGTTCCTTTGAGGTCTGCTTCCATGATGGCCGGCAGATCCTCCATATCCTTCAGCCAGGTCACCGGCATGGTTCCCTGGAACTCATAATCGCCAAACAATACATCCGCCACGCCGGCTCCCTCTGTTCCGGGCAGCCATGCCATCACGATACCGTCAAACAGATCCTGATATTCCGTCAGATCTAAGGGACGTCCAGCCACAATCACCGCCACCACGGGGATTCGGTCTTTCCGTTGCTCCAGTGATTCCCGGACAGCTTTCAGAACCTCCTGATCCTTTGCAGAAAGCACCAGCGTCCCGGCAGTTCTGTCGCCGTCTGTCTCCGCATAGGGCTCTTCTCCTACGACTACCATCAGGGCATCTGCCTCTTCATTCACCACTCCGGTGACATCGTGGGTCAGCTTCAGCTCCCGGCCTGCCGTCACCTCTGCAATTCCTTCAATAATGGTGGTTCCCTTTGTGATCTTTCCGTTTTGTCCCTGCCAGGAGATGGTCCATCCGCCGCACTGGGCACCCATGTCGTAAGCCTTCTGTCCGGATACCTGAATATTTTTTGCCTGATTTAAATCGTCCAGGGCGGAGGTTCCATTTACGGTATCATTTTTTAATAATACCAGGGATTCCCGGACAGCCTGCCTTGCCAGATCCCGATGTTCCTCACAGCCTACCTGTTCCACCAATTCTTTCTCGTGGGCTCCGCCGATTTCCTCCTCAAACATGCCTGCCTCAAACTTTACCCGCAGGATACGGCTCACCGCATCATCCACCCGTTCCATGGAGATGTCCCCATTTTCCGCCAGAGCAATGATAGCCTGCATGCAGTCCTGCCAGTTATAAGGCTCCATAAACAGATCGACACCGGCATCCAGAGAAAGGCGCACCTGATCCTTATAGTTCTTTCCGCTGGTCTGTTGAATGGCGTTATAATCGCTGACCACCAACCCCCGGAAGCCCAGTTCGTCCTTTAAGACCTCCTGGATCAAATGCTTATTCTCATGACATTTCACTCCATCCACACTGTTGTAGGAGATCATCACGGTGAGTACGCCTTCATCCAGTGCTGCTGTGTATGGGTCTAACAAGCCACTGTCCATAAGGGCATCAAACTCCTCCGCCGTCATATCCACATTGCCCTGGTTTACGCCATCTTCCGTATAGCCTTCTCCGATGTAATGCTTGGCACATGCCAGAACATGATTTTCATCCAGATAGTTTTCTGTTCCCTTCTCTCCCTGCAGGCCACGGATATAGGCTGCTCCCAGTTTGGCCACCTCCCCGGCGTCCTCATTGAAGCACTCGTAGGTGCGTCCCCACCGTTCATTCTGGGCATTTCCCAGGGTAGGTGCAAAGGTCCACTGCACTCCCGCAGCACGTACCTCTTCTGCCACCACCTCGCCGATCTGTGTCATCAGCTGCTCGTCGTTGGCGGCTCCCAGGGCAATATTGTGGGGAAATACAGTAGTTCCGTAAATATTATTGTTTCCATGCACCGCATCCACGCCATAAAGCAGAGGAATTCCCAGACGGCTCTCCACGGCTGCCTGTTTCAGTTCATTGATTCGGTTCTCCCAATCCTCCATGGTGTTGCCGGAAACCGGTGCCGAACCGCCTCCACTGAGCACGGAACCGATTCCGTACTTTTTCACATCTTCCGGGTCCAGTCCGTTCTGCTCCGGCTGTACCATCTGGGCTGCCTTCTCCTCCAGGGTCATCTGGGAGAGGAGCGCTTCAATGCGCACCTCCACATCCTGGGAAGCATCCATATAAACGCTGGTATCCGGTGCTCCCGGTTCGTTTGATTCCGCTTCCTGTTCTGCGGTATCTTCCGCATCCTGGGTGCTCTCCGTCAGTGCCTGCTCCGCAGATACCACCACATCCTCTGCCGCAGCGTCCTGTTTCTGGCTTCCGCAGGCTGTTGCCACCAGAGTGAGAGCTAATAGCAGGGCAACCATTGATTTTCTGTTTCTCATAAAACGTGCTCCTTGTTATTCTGTCTTTTCAAAATGTTGATAGTCTTTTCTTGTATTCCAGTCACCGCCCCAGTCAAAGCCGTGGTCGGTAAAAAGTTTCCATGCCAGATCCCCATGATCGATCTTATGGGGAAAATCTCCGCTTCGATCCCCATATTCTACAGCCTCTGCAGGTTCACAGTGAAACTGCCCATCCTTTGAAGTGTACACATAGGGATTGTAAAAAGGATTTAAGTCAATGGCTTTCCCGTAGCTGTGATTGGACAGCCTGGAAGTGCCACTGATGGTCCGATAGTTAAAAGCAGAGGTGTTGTTGGCTGCCATGGATTTCTCATCGTCTCCGCCATAATCATCCACCAGTTCCATCCGCTCGATGGGATACTGCGCCTGATACAGTTCATAGAAGATTTCCAATATATCCTCTTCAATCTCCCGGTTCACGATCAGTTCTCCCACATGGGTCGCTCCGTCAAAGCCATAGTACAGCACTCTCACATAACGCAGATCCTCCAACGGGATGTTATCATTTTCCTGATAGGAGCAGCCATTGATGCGTTGGAAAATTTCATCTTCCGGCAGGATTTCATAATCATAAAAAAGCTGTTGCAGCTCTACATCTGACAGTTCTGTCACATTTACTGTCGCCCCTGCCAGGCATTCTTTTATCTGCGGGATTGTGTTTTGTGACAGATCTGTCGTTTGGGTTTCTTCCTGGTTCAGGGTTTCCTCCTGCAGGGTTTCCCATCCGAAACTCTCCTCTTCGACTGCCTCCTCTGTGGTCTCTTTACTTTCATATGTAGCTGAAGGCAGGCCGCATCCGGTGAGCAGACCCACTGTCAGAAATATCTGCGCCAGAAACCGTTTCTTTTTCATGTTCCCTTTCCCACGAAAACAGGGCACCTACCTTTCGTAGATGCCCTATTCTGTTAAACCATTTCTTTTATTTTATTACTTGTCATCTTCCAATATATCATTCTTGGTCATGTTATGAATCAGCTTGGAAATCTCTCCTACCGTCTCCGCAATGGAGGTATTTAACTCACGGATGTCTCTTGCCAGGTCACCAACTTCTCCGGCAACCACTGCAAAGCCTTTACCAGCCTCACCTACTCTTGCTGCCTCAATTCTTGCATTGAGTGCCAGAATGTTCTGTTTCCGCTCAATGGCGTTAAGCTGGGACGCAGCCTGCTGGATTTCATTCACTTTTTCCTCACACTGCATTACACCTTCGGTGAGCTGCTGTAATAACTGGTGATTGTTATTTTTATTGGTTTTGACATCATACTCTGCATTAATAAAATAGTTCAGAGTCTGTCCCAAAAGATTGGCAGAGGCTGTAACCTGTTCCTTGCTGCGCACATTTACCTTTTTCAGGGCTTCCAGATACTCGTCCTCATTGACTCCGATCTCCTTTGCCACTTTCTTAAATTTCTCCGGATCCGGATTGTCAGGAAGCACCTGTCCCCCGATCACAGAGCCAACCTTTTCTCCATTTACAACCAGATCAATTTCAAAGTCAATCAGTCCTGCATGACAGGGGTATACACCGGTTCCTTCCCGGTCACACTTCTCACAGCGTTTCTTTCCTTCTTCACTTCCTCTGGTGTACTTAATGCAGAAATCGGTAAAGTTATAACATTGAGAAATATATTCTCCGTCTGCCCCCACTGCAACAGTGGCCAGTCCTGTGGCTGCTGCCCAGTTTGCCATAATTTTCTCAAATTGTTCCATGTCAGTAAAGTCCTGTATCCTCATAATGGCCCCATTTCTGCGCTACGAATACGCTTAAGAATTTCTATCATTTACTGACAATATTATACCAAATTCTCTAATGCATAACAAGTTAAACAATTCTAAAAATAATGCCCAACCAATAAAAAAAGCCTAAACACCAACTGGTGAAAATACCGTATAAGATGACCGGTCCCGCAATGGTGAAAATTTTTACCCCGATACCGAAAACCTGTCCCTCTTTCTGGAATTCGATGGCCGGTGCACATACCGAGTTGGCAAATCCTGTGATGGGTACAAGGGCACCTGCCCCTGCAAAAGTTCCCAGCTTCTGGTAGAGATTGAGACCTGTAAAAAGAGCGCTGAGAAAAACAAGAATCATGGAACACCAGGCGGCTGCTGTCTCATCATCCAGTCCAAACTGCCCGGTAGCCACATTTAATATCATCTGTCCCAAGACACAGATCAGTCCTCCCACCACAAATGCCTTACACATCTGCCACCAGATATTTCGCATGGGGGTCACTTCTTTTACATACTGCTGATATTGTTGTTTCTTCTGTTCCTCAGTTGCTTTGGAACTTTCCTGATTTTGTTGCATAGGATCATCCTTTCTAACTTTAAAATTGTTTACAAAATAGATTCATAAATGCGATACCCGAAATAAAAAAGAGAACCGGCAAGTTTGCCAAAAGCCAGTGCCGTCACCATGATCCCCAGTCCGTGGCGGAATCCCAGGCGTCTGGTCATAATGGGAATCGAGTCCAGCATTTCCGCAATGGCGATTGCCAAGGATCCCACAAAAATCCCGGCAAACAGTCCGTAAAGCACCAGCACCACCCAGATCACCGTCCCAAGTACATCGTACCAGAATCCAGAATGGCTCACTGCCCAGGCTCCCACCTGCACGAAGGGTTCAAACACGGAGAGAATACAGCCGGTGATGGTTCCCAGCACTACCATATTTTCATAAAGCCAGATATGTTTTGCTGTCTGGGTCTTTCCAGCAAAGCGCGGAATCAGCCCCACTGCCAGCAGTACGGAAAACACGCCGCCGCTTACCAGAATTCCGGCATCAAGCGCAAGGATTCCCACCAGAATCCTACTAATCCACGTCAATGGTTTTGCCCTCCCTGTTTGCAGTATCAATCAGCGTATTTTCCACCGTATCCTCATAGTCAAACATTTCTGCCTCGATAGGGGTGGGATCTTTGGTAAGTCTGCGGCCGCCGATATGATTGAAAAACACCACAATACCCACGCACAAGCCAATGGAATAAGCAATCTCCAGTTCGGTAAATCCACCGGTCTCCCGACCGGTAAATACGGTATATACACTGGAAAACAGTTCCGACAGGCCGATATCGTTGTGATAGGCCATGATGGTAAAGGCTGCACCAAAAAAGCTGATCATCGCCACCACCACAATCTTGCAGATAACCCAGGCTCCTTTTTCCCGTGCCACCTTCACCCACTCCAGCACAAATTCCGCTTCCCCTACAGTCTGCACCTCCGCCGCCGGATATAACTTCTGTATCTCCTCAATGATCTTCATGACACTGACTACACACCGGCTGTCACTGCCCTCCCGGAACCGGTAGACCCGTATCGCTTTGATTTTTGCCAGTGCTGTCTTATCCGTGCAGAATACCTTTCCCACATCTTCTAAGAACACTTCTTCCTTTTCTGTCTGTGTTTTCTTTTCCAGCTTGAGATACACAGTAAGAGAAGCCATAACAGCTGCTGCCTCCTTTTCCCAAAAGTTTTACTGTTATTATGGCTTCTTTTTCCAATTCTATTCACATTGCTCACATTCTGACCGCATCTGCAGCAAAACCCGTTTTTCCATCCGGCTGACCTGTACCTGACTGATGCCAAAGAGCCTGGCTACCTCCATCTGGGTTTTATTGTCAAAATACCGCAGATGAATCAGCTGCCGTTCCTGCCTGCCCAGACTTTCCAGCAGCTGCTTTAACAAAAGATGATCCAGTACCGCCGTCTTTTCATCGTCCCGTCCCAGAGTAGTACTCAGCTGGTCAATGAGATAAATTTCTCCGTTTCCGGAACCATGATCCTGCTGATAGACAGAGCGGTAGATGGATTCCACCGGGCAGCCCGCCTCCATGGCTGTAACGATTTCCTCACTGCTTAAGCCGGTCTCCGCCCCAATTTCCTGTAAGGTGGGGTCACGCCCCAGAGCCCCCTCCAGTTTCTCTCTGGCCTGATGGATCCGATAGGCCTGCTCCTTTAATGTCCGGCTGACCTTAAGCATCCCGTCATCCCGGAGAAACCGCCGCATTTCCCCCTGGATCATAGGCACCGCATAGGTGCTGAATTTCACATCATAGGATACATCGAACTTGTCGATAGCTTTCATCAATCCAATGCATCCGATTTGAAACAGATCCTCCGGATCATAACCGCGCCCCAGAAATCGCTTGACGATGTGTCGAACCAGTCCGATATTTTCCTCGATCAGTGCTTCTCTCGCCTCTTTATCCCCGTTCTGTGCCGCCTCGATCCGTGTACTCAGTTCTGTTTCCTTTTGCTCCATGGATTAATCCTCATCCTTCACCCATGGCGTTGTGCCGCATTTCTTCTGCATCCGTACCGTTGTACCTCTGCCCGGCACGGACTGTACCTCCAGATCATCCATAAAGGCTTCCATAAAGGCAAATCCCATACCCGAGCGCTCCAGCTCCGGCTTGGTGGTAAAAAGCGGCTGCATTGCCTGTTCCAGATCTGTGATCCCCACTCCGTAGTCCGTCACCGACACATTTAATACATCTCCCTGGAGCGTACATTCCATGCAGACCTTCCCCGGCTCTCCCTCGTAACCGTGGATGATGGCGTTGGTCACCGCCTCCGACACGGCAGTTTTTACATCGGAAATCTCCTCCAGCGTAGGGTCAAGTTCTGCCACAAATGCTGCAACCGCCATTCTGGCAAGTCCCTCATTTGCCGACACGGCATCAAACTCCAGCCGCATGGAATTCATTGTTTTTTCTTTTGCTTTATGTACCATTGTCTGCTGCATGACAGTTCCTCCTAATTTTCCAATATCTCGATGATTCGATAAACGCCGGACAGATAGAGCATCCGCTTGATCTGTCTGTCCACATGGATGCAATACACTTTGCCTCCAAAGCAGCTGATCTTGCGATATCTTCCAATCAAAAGTCCGATGCCGGAGCTGTCCATAAATTTGGTGGCCTCAAAATCGAATACCACGTTATTTACCTGCTTCTGCAAAATCTGGCGGTCTGCCATCTCGCTCACCACTTCCGCATGATGATGATCAATTTCCTCCGGCAATTTCACACACAGGCAATGATCGATCACCTGATAGTCCTGTAATTCCATTTCCATAGTTCCCATTCCCTCCTGTTGATTCATAAAAAAAAGAGAACACGATGATTTGTGTTCTCTTTTGTGTGTCGCTGTTAAATTGTACGTTCTGGTAACATCCTATCATTAGGAATCCAGTTCCTGTAAAGCCTGATTTGCTTTGGAAGTACGTTCGGAGTCGGGGAACAGTTCCACTAACTGACTGTACAACTTCTTCGCCTGATCCGTATCTCCGTTCTTGCGGTAAGAGCCTGCCAGATAGTAGAGCGCATCCACATTGGTCTGGTCATACTCCCATGCCTGATTCAACTGTTCAATGGCATCTGCATACTGTCCGTTGCGGTAGGCATCATAGCCTTCCGTGTAATATACCTGGGCAAGTTTCGGGCACACATCATCATAGATCAACTGATAAACCGACTGAAACGCTGCAGAAGTGCTGGTCACATCCGTCTGGTCGGTGATGTTTTTCAGATGCTCTGCAATCGCCTGCATCTGTGCCGCTTCGCCATCTTCCCCCGGTCCCTGCATATAAAGCTCACTGGCAAGCAGCAGCTGATCCATGGTCTCCATGGAGCCATCACCACCCAGATATGCCTGAACCTCTTCATTTAAGGAATCCCGCTCTGCCTGCAGGGCATTTAACCGGCTTTCCAGATCATTGATAGTCGCTGTTTTGGAATCGGACTGCTCGCTGACCACCCGCAGCTGCTCCGTCATTGCTGTTTTTGCAGACTGAATTCGCGCCGGCAGAATCAAAAAGCAGGCTACTGCCACGCCAATGGCAAGTCCCACTAAGAGATTTACCATGGCGGAGGAACTTTTCTGTTCCTTCACATTCATGGGCTGGATAATGGTCTCATTGCCGCTGCGGTATTCCACAGACTCCTTGGCAATATTTTTCTTCTTTTTATTTTTGGCACCGTCATCCGGTGTCAGCATGTTGTCCACTTCCTTCAGATACCGAAGGGTGGTGGTATTGCTGGCATCGATCACCTGGCACTTGACCAGTTCCCGTCTGGCCTTTTCCCACTCCTCCATATTCATGTAAAGGAGAGCTAACAGGTGATGGGCACGTATAAATTTCGGATTCAGTGCCAGTACCTTTTTCAGCTGGATCACCGCCAGATCCTTGCTGTCCTGTCTGCAATAAACCAGTGCCTGATTGTATTTCTTACATGCCTGTTTGATGTTATCCAGCTTGGTGGCATTGGTCTGCACCATGTTGATATAATCATCTGCAATATTTTTATCCGGACGAAGGTTTTTGCTGATGACCCACTCGCTGAGGGCAGCCACCACCTCACCGGTTTCAAAATAAACCAGTCCCAGAAGATTTCTCGCTTCGATATTATTTTTATTGAACTTCAGGCTCTGGCGCAGGCAGTTAATCGCCCCGGACAGATCTCTGACATTGGCTTTTTCCAGGCCTTCATTATAGAATCGATTCGACATCTGCAGGATGCGCTTGTAAATCGCCACATCCGCGCCGCAGCTTGTGCAGAAATCCTTCTCAGAAAGCTGGCATCCACAATTATAACAAATCATTCCAAACTCCCTATTCCTGCGCGTTTTCCTCGACAGTCACATCCTTTACCATTTTCACGAATAAATCTGCCATATCCGTCAGATCCTGATTATAAATAGCCTCCTCGGCATCTTCAACCTCCAGGGAGGGATGAAATTTCTTTAATTCTTCTTCAAAGTCAATCATGTGTAATCTCTCTCCACGCATGTGAAAGCAATTCCTTGATCTGGCCTGCCAGATACAGGGAACCAACAATATATACTCTGTCGTCTTCGCTTCTGTGTGTCACCGCATCCAAAAACGCGGTTTCCAAATTCTCTGCGGCTGCAATGTCTGCCCCGGCTGCTTTAGCTGCCGCGGTTGCTGTAGCTGCCATGCTCTTTTGAAAATTTCTGGTTAATTCCAGCAGCTGTTCCGTCTCAATCCGTCGGCTCGTCTCTAACGGAACCAGTCTGATGCAGGAAAACAAATCTTCTTTTAACAGCAGTTCCACCATCTGCCGGGCACGCTTGTCTGAAACAGCGGCAAAGAGCAGGGTACGTTTCCCTTTGCACCCATCCTGTCTCACTGTCTCCAGAAATGCCTGGATTCCGTCCTCGTTGTGCCCTCCGTCTAAAATGACACCGGGCAGAATTTCCTCCATGCGTCCTTCCCAGTGGGTCTGCCACAATCCCTGTTGGATTTGTTCCCTGGTAATATGAGTCCCCTCGTCCAGCACACCGATAGTTTCAATCGCCAGTGAAGCGTTCTCCATCTGGTAAAAAGCGGTGGTGTCAAGATGAACTTCAACATAACCATAATAGCGAGAAGTATAGGAAAAATCAATGGTTTTGTGGTCAAAACTTAAAATTGCATAGTCCCGTTTCGACACGGAATATGCCCTTGCGCCAAGCTCCGATGCTTTTTGACGGATGACTGTCGAAGCCTGCTGCCTGGCATCCAGATATACCACAGGAACTCCGGGCTTGATAATGCCTGCTTTCTCTCCCGCAATTTCCGGGATGGTATTTCCCAGATACTGCATGTGGTCCAGGCCAATCTTGGTGATGACACACACGGCAGGATTGGGAATCTGATTAGTCGCATCCAGCCTCCCTCCCAGTCCGGTCTCCAGAATCAGATAATCCACAGGATGGTTTTGTAAAATCGGAAACAGCATGAAAAACAGGAACTCAAAATAGGCCGGATAATACTCCGGGTCCTGCTCTGCTCTCCAGGCATCTACCAACTGACGGATTTTTTCATAGCCTGTGGCAAATTCTTCTTCGCTTACCAGCTCCCTGTCCAGATGGAACCGTTCTCTGATTTCCACCAGATGAGGGGAGATAAACATGCCTGTGGTATAGCCCGCTGCCATAAGAATGCCTTGCAAATAGGCACAAACGGAACCTTTTCCGTTTGTGCCTGCCACATGAATTACCTTTGTCCGCTGGGGAAGCGGCAGATGTTTCGTTACATACTTATAAAACTCTGCCGTTTTCTCCGGCGTGTTCTTTTTTGTAAAATATGGAATCTCTTCCAGATAAGCTGCTGCTTGTTTATAGGTCACCATTATCTCAACTGCGCCAGACGCTCTTTTACCTGTTCCATCATCCGGTTGTATTTTTCCAGTTTTGCACGTTCCTCTGCCACCTTGCTTTCCGGTGCTTTGGACATGAACCGCTCATTGTTCAGCATGCCGTTGACACGGGCAAGTTCGCCGGTAAGACGTTTCTCTTCTTTTTCCAGACGCTCGATCTCCTGGCTGATGTCCACCAGTTCTGCGAAGGGAATGTAAAGGGTTGCGCCGGGAATCACTACGGAAACCGCGTCATCTGCAATGCCGGTCTTGTCTGCCTGCACCAGTACCTCGGAGGCGTAAGCTAAAGAGGCGAAGAACAGTTTGCCCTCGGTAAAGGTGGAGCGGACTGCCTCGTCGGTGCTTACCACATAAACGGCTGCCTTACGGCTGGGCGCTACGTTCATCTCGCTACGGATGTTACGGATGCCCCGGACTGCCTCTTTGATGGTCTCGATGTCATGCTCTTCCTTATTAAATGCGAAAGTCTCATCGTAAACAGGCCACTGGGACAGCATGATGGTTTCCTCATCGGACTGCATGTTGCAGAAAATTTCCTCGGTGATGAAGGGCATGTAAGGATGGAGCAGACGCAGAGCGTCTAACAGCACATTCTTCAAGGTCCACAGAGCCGCATTCTGGCTGGCAGTATCATCGGTGTTGTACAGACGGGGTTTTACCATCTCGATGTACCAGTCACAGAACTCGTCCCAGATAAAGTCGTATACCTTCTGTACGGCGATACCCAGCTCGTAGTTGTCCATGTTTTCGGTGACATCTTTTTTCAGGGTATTTAATTTGGATAAAATCCACTTATCTACCGGCTGCAGGGCATCTTTGACTCCTGCGAAACCGCCATCCCAGACTGCCGCCTGATCCTCATGGTTATCCATGTTCATCATAATGAAACGGGATGCATTCCATACTTTATTGGCAAAGTTACGGCTTGCCTCCACACGCTCATAGTAGAAACGCATATCGTTACCCGGTGCATTACCGGTAATCAAAGTCAGACGCAGGGCATCGGCACCGTACTGGTCGATAATCTCCAGAGGATCGATACCGTTACCCAGGGATTTACTCATCTTCCGTCCCTGACTATCGCGAACCAGACCGTGGAAAAGCACGGTATGGAAAGGTTTCTCTCCCATCTGCTCATAGCCGGAGAAAATCATACGGATAACCCAGAAGAAAATGATGTCATAACCGGTTACCAGGACATCGGTGGGATAGAAGTAGTCCAGATCCTCGGTTTTGTCAGGCCATCCCAAAGTAGAGAAGGGCCACAGTGCAGAGGAGAACCAGGTATCCAGGGTATCCGGGTCCTGGGTAAAGTGGGTCTTGCCACACTTAGGACAAACCTTGGGCATTTCCTTTGCTACTACCACTTCGCCACAGTCGTCACAGTAGTAAGCAGGAATCCGATGTCCCCACCAGAGCTGACGGCTGATACACCAGTCGCGGATATTGTCGGTCCAGTTAAAGTAGGTCTTGTTCATACGCTCGGGAATCAGCTTGATTTCGCCATCCTGTACGGCTTTTACCGCAGGCTTAATCAGCTCATCCATCTTCACAAACCACTGCTCTTTTACCAGAGGCTCGATGGTGGTTTTGCAACGGTCATGGGTTCCTACATTATGGGAATAATCTTCGATTTTTACAAGCAGCCCCAGCTCATCCATCTCTTTAACGATGGCTTTTCTTGCCTCGTATCTGTCCATACCCTCGAATTTGCCGCCATTTTTGTTGATGGTGGCGTCATCGTTCATGATGTTGATGATGGGCAGATTGTGGCGCTTTCCTACCTCAAAGTCATTGGGGTCATGTGCCGGGGTGATTTTTACAACACCGGTTCCAAATTCCATGTCAACGTAGGAATCTTCCACAATGGGAATGGGTTTGTTCACGATGGGGAGCCATACCTGGCGTCCTTTTAAGTGGGTGTAACGCTCATCGTTAGGATTGATTGCCACTGCGGTATCGCCCAGCATGGTCTCGGGACGGGTGGTGGCAAAGGTCAGAAACTCCGTGGTGCTGGGCTGTCCGTTTTCGTCCACCAGAGGGTATTTCATGTGCCAGAAATGTCCGGCCTGCTCCTGATATTCTACCTCCGCATCGGAGATGGAGGTGTTACATACAGGACACCAGTTGATAATGCGGGAGCCTTTGTAAATCCAGCCTTTTTCGTGCATTTTGCAGAAAACTTCGGTAACGGCTTTGTTACAGCCCTCATCCATGGTGAAACGCTCACGGTCCCAGTCACAGGAGGAGCCTAATTTCTTCAGCTGGGAAATAATACGTCCGCCATACTCTTTTTTCCACTCCCAGGCACGCTCTAAGAATTTTTCACGGCCTAAATCGTGTTTATCGATGCCCTGCTCTTTTAACTTCTCAATGATTTTTACCTCAGTTGCGATGGAGGCATGGTCGGTTCCGGGCTGCCACAGTGCATTGTAACCCTGCATTCTCTTATAACGGATAAGGATATCCTGCATGGTGTTGTCCAGTGCGTGACCCATGTGTAACTGTCCCGTGATATTTGGGGGGGGAATTACGATGGTAAAGGGTTTTTTGGTGCGGTCTACTTCCGCATGGAAGTATTTCTTGTCCAGCCAGTTCTGATAGATGCGGTCTTCAATCCCTTTGGGATCGTAAGTCTTGGCAAGTTCTCGTTTCATGTTGGTATTCTCCTTTTTTTGATGAAGTGGGAAGTCTGGCATTAAGAATTTTTTGGTATAAAAAAGCCCCTTGCCAAACTTCGTTTAGCAAAGGGCGCTTATCTCAAACGCGGTACCACCTTCGTTTAAAAGGAATTCACATTCCTTTCCTCTGTGACTTCTCTCCTGCGGGTTCAAAGTCTGATTCCATAACGCAAATCACGCGGGAAAACTTACTGTGCCAGACTCCCAGCTTTCGGCTTTCCGGTTCCAAAGCTACCTTCCATGTGCCTGCCACAGATTCTCGCAGCGTGTTCCGAATCCTTCTCTGGGTGACGGTGGGCATGTACTCCTCTTTGTCATTACCTTTTACAAATATGTTTTAAATATAGTAAGTTTTGCAGCATTTGTCAAGAGTGCCGTTTCCAACTGGTATGATGAAAAAAATGTAAACTGGTACTGTTGCATTTCATTTCTTTCATTATAATAAGGCACAGTGATGCAGTGAAGTGCATCGCAAAACAAAAAGCGCCACGCGCTTGGAAATGAGGAAGCTTATGAAAAATGAAAAAGTTATGAAAATCGTTTATGTGGGTCTGTTTGCCGCATTATCCTATGTGGTGTTTACCTTCCTGCAGATTAAAATCACCCTTCCCGGCGGCGATGCCACTTCCATCCATCTGGGAAATGCGGTCTGCGTTCTGGGTGCCCTGTTACTCGGTGGACCTCTGGGCGGTCTTGGCGGTGCCATCGGCATGACCATCGGTGACCTCTTTGATCCGGTCTATGTAGTATACGCTCCCAAGACTTTTATCCTGAAGCTCTGCATCGGTCTGATTACCGGACTCATTGCTCACAAGATTGGGCATATTACTACAGAAACCGATAATAAAAAGGTATTCTTGTGGACAACCCTGGCTGCTATCGGCGGTCTGCTGTTCAATGTCATCTTTGATCCTCTGGTTGGTTACTATTACAAACTGTTAATCTTAGGTAAGCCTGCTGCAGATCTGACTTTAGCATGGAATGTGGCTGCCACCTCCATCAACGCAGTAACCTCCACCATCGTTTCGGTTGCGGTCTACATGGCACTGCGCCCGGCTCTGAAAAAGTCCGGTCTGTTCCTTACGATTGGTAAAAAGAAAGAGAACTAATATGAAACGTGTTGCATTAATCAATGATCTATCCGGGTTTGGCAGGTGTTCTTTAACAGCTGCCATTCCTGTTATCTCCACACTGGGTGTCCAGGCCATTCCCCTGCCCACTGCTGTTCTCTCGGCACAGACCGGATTTGGTGATTATGCCTGCAGGGATTTAACCCCGGAGCTGACTTCTTTTGCTGAGAAATGGGGAGCCATGGATGCTCATTTTGACGGTATCTACTCCGGCTATCTCGCCAATGTCTCCCAGCTTTCCTGCGTCCGGAATTTTCTGGAACGTTTCCATTCTTCTGACACTCTGTACCTGGCAGACCCGGTCATGGGTGACCTGGGACAGCGTTTTCCCATGTTCCAGGACGATTTTCTGGCAGGGATGCGGGAGCTGACCAGACAGGCGGATGTCATTACCCCGAATCTAACGGAAAGCTGCCTGTTGGCAGATGAGTCCTACGAATCACTCTATGCCGCTTCCGCCTCCAAAGAGGAACTGTTAGACAAAGTCGATAAGCTGGCACACACCTTGCAAAAACAGGCTCTGCGCCCCCAGACTGTGGTTATCACCGGAATTTTGTGGGAAGGAAAAGACACCACCACCATTGGAAATCTGGCACTGGCTGATTCTTCTCCCGCCTATGTAGAGTCCACCTACACCGGAACCAGTTACTCCGGCACCGGAGATTTATTCGCCTCGGTGCTCTGTGGCTGTCTGCTCCGGGGACTTTCCGTGGCTGATGCCATGAAAAAAGCAGCCTCCTTTTTAGAGGCTGCCATCTCCGATGCACAGGCACAGCACATTCCCAGAAATGAAGGGGTTCCCTTTGAATCCCATCTGGAAATGCTGCGCCTGTAAATATTTTTTATCGTAGCTATTCAGCTCCACATTCGCAAAACCGCTGTTTCACAGCTTTCCTTTTGTCCATATGGCTCTGAATCGTTACATTTTCCAGTACTGCACAGAGTATGCCGGGAGGTTGCTTCCTCCGGCAAATTCGTGCGTGGTATCTGTCAGCAGCTCTGTCGCTGTAGCACATCCCGCATCAAAATATGCCATGAAATCAGCTCCATCGGCGTTGATTGCAACTAACACCCGCTCCCCGTCACAGTTTCTCTCAAAAATACACTGTTTATTGGTGAGAAGTACACTGCGGAATCCACCATAATTCAGTGCCTTACTATCTGCTTTCACCTGGGCAAGCTTACTGATGAAATCCGTCAGTTCATTCCACTCCGGCTTATCAAAATGCACCCGCAGTGCCGGGTCTCCCTGGGATTTATCCGCCTTTGCCCCCCACTCGCTTCCATAATAGACGCAGGGCATTCCCGGCATCCCGAAAACCATGCCGTAAATCAAAGGCAGATGCGCCGGATTCTGCAGGACACTGGCAATCCGGGACACATCGTGATTGTCCACGAAGTTCCACAAATGCTTTCCTTTATATAGAGTCCAGTTTTCCGGTCCGTACTGCCGTAGAAGGGAATGGTTGATTTCAAACATATTCATGCTGTTAAAGCTGGAATGTAACCCTTTGTAGCACTCATAGTTGGTGACGGAGTGGAGCTTGTCATCCCCCATCATCCGGTTGTAGTCGCCGTGGAGCATCTCTCCCACCAGGAAAAAGTCCTGCTTCCAGCTATCGCAGGCTCCCCGCAGACGGCGGACGAAATCTTCGGTAAGGCAGTACGCCACATCCAGACGCAAGCCGTCGATGTCAAATTCGTCAATCCAGAATTTCACACAGTCTAACAGGTAGTCTACCACTTCGGGATTCCACAGGTTCAGTTTGACCAGATCGTAATTACCTTCCCAGCCCTCATACCACAGACCATCGTTATAGTTAGAATTGCCATCCAGGGCAATCCGGGCAAACCAGTTAAGATAGGGAGAATGTTCCCGGTTCTTTAACACATCCTGAAATGCCCAGAATCCACGCCCTACATGATTAAACACGCCGTCCAACAGCACCTTGATGCCATTTTCATGGAGTGCCTTCACCAGATGTTTCAAGTCCTCGTTATCTCCCAACCGGCAGTCCACCTGACGGTAATCTCTGGTGTTGTAGCCATGGGTGTCCGATTGGAACACCGGGCTTAAATAAAGACCTCCGATATGTAATTTTTTCATGTGAGGAATCCATTCCTCAATCTGTTTCAGCCGATGCACCGTCTGCCCATCATTTTCAAAGGGTGCTCCGCAAAATCCCAAAGGATAAATCTGATAAAATACGGTTTCGTATGCCCACATGGTTCTGTCTCCTTACTTTTTTCGTTTTATTTCTGTCTGAAATAGCTTGCTTTTAGAATACCACGCTCTGGTGTTTTAGTAAATCAAAGTCTCGTTCCAGAAAGTATTCAGAGCTATGTTATGTAACCGTAATACCTTGTGGCAACATATTGACTGGTTCAGTACCAGTGCAATTTGTCTTGCAAGTGTCTAATAATTTGCAATGTTATCCACATATGCACAATCTGTTTTTTATGGTGAAATGCCACTTATCCACATAGATATCCACTTATACACACCTGTCACCCAGATCTAACATGCGTGTCATTCTTTCAGAAACGTGCGTTATTTATCTCTTCATTATATTTTTTGTCGAAAATCCAATCAATTTGACCACTTTTTTATCCCTTATTTGTAATATTTTATGTAACCCTAAAAATCAGGTGATTTAGGAAGATAAATATGATAAGATAATGGCGATAACATTGATGAAAGCACAAAATAAGGGAAGAAACAGAAACCAGGAGCAAGAAAAAATGGAATTAAAAATCGGATCCCATGTGGGAATGAGTGGAAAGGAAATGTTTGCCGGTTCCGTAAAAGAAGCACTGTCTTATGGAGCCAATACCTTTATGGTGTATACCGAAGCCCCTCAAAATACAAGGCGAAAAGAATTAAAGGATTTAAATATAGAAAAGGCAAAGGTGCTGATGAAAGAAGGTGGCATCTCCGAATTCATCGTCCATGCTCCCTATATCATCAACCTGGCAAACACGGTAAAACCGGAGATCTTTGAACTGGCAGTCACTTTTCTGGACACAGAACTGACCCGAAGTGCCGCCATGGGTGCAAATGTGATGGTTCTCCATCCCGGTTCCCATGTGGGTGCAGGAATTGATGCAGGAATTGCCCGTATCTGTGAAGGGTTAAACACCGTTTTTGAACAGGATCAGCACTGCTATGTAGCACTGGAAACCATGGCGGGAAAGGGTTCGGAACTGGGTTGTACCTTTGAAGAACTGGCCCGGATTTACGATGGGGTAAAGAATAATGACCGGCTGCGGGTCTGCATGGACACCTGTCATATCAATGATGCCGGCTACGATGTGGTACATGATTTTGATGGAATTTTAGATCGTTTTGACAAACTCATTGGCATTAACCAGATTGCGGCTGTCCATGTCAATGACAGCAAGAATCCCCTGGGTGCCCACAAGGACCGCCATGCCAACCTGGGACAGGGAGAAATCGGTTTTGAGGCACTGCGCTATGTGGTCTATCATCCTGCGCTGGCGGGTGTCCCAAAAATTTTGGAAACACCCTGGATTCCTTCGGAAGCTGACCCTTCCGTGACCGTACCCCCTTACAAGGAAGAAATCGCCATGCTGCGGGCTGCCGGGGCGCCTGTTTATCAAGGATAACAGTCAAAATCATTGGATAACGCCTGTTTTTAATATTTTTACAGCCATTCATTCCAGAAACGTTCCACCCGCTTTCCGATCTGGCTGGTGGTCACGACTTCAAAATGTTCCCATTCCCGTGGGAACATTTTTTGATAGGCACCCTGTAAAAACCGTTCATCCAAAAGTGCTACGATCCCCAAATCTTCCTCGGTACGGATAACCCGCCCTGCCGCCTGCAGGACTTTATTCATGCCAGGGTAGCGGTATGCATAATCGAAACCATTTTCTCCCCTGGCATCGAAATGCTTTTTCAGGATTTCCCGCTCATTGCACACCTGGGGCAATCCTGTCCCCACGATGATGGCACCGATGAGGCTGTCATTCTTTAAGTCAATTCCTTCACTGAAAATGCCACCCATGACGCAGAATCCCACCAGACTTTTTTCTTCCTCATATTCTACGGGAAACTGTATCAATTCCTCCAGGGACACCGGTGCATTGTCCTGCAAAACCGGTGTCGGAGCCTGTCCTGTCTGTATGGGCGCTGCGTTCCTTCCCTCACGGAATCGCTGCAGAAACGCTTCCCGTTCCTCCTCCCGCATGAAATCCTCCTGCAGGATGCACTCTACCCGGTTTTCATCCTGGAAATGGTCTGCATAGGCGGTGTAAACCTGCTCCAGAAAAGCGTGGGAGGGACAGAAAACCAGATAGTTTCCCGTTCTCTCACAGATGATGGCATGAATATAGGAGGCAATATTGTAATACTCCAGTTCCGATCGGCGGGTATATTTGCTGGTGACATCACTGCCGATAAAAAGTCCCCGCCTGCCAGAATCGAACACAGAGTGAGCGTACACCTCGTAGTCCTCCTTCGTTCCTCCCAACAATTCTTTATAATACTGGATCGGCAGAAAAGTGGCAGAAAACAGCACCGTGGAACGTGCCCGTGCCATGCAGGCCGCCAGATTTTTGGAGGGATTGACACAGAATTCCTTGATGATAAAGCTGCCATCACTCTCCATCTCCGTGTAAACCACATAGTTCTCATCCATCAATTCGTACATCTCCAGGAAATGGGACACCTGGAAGTAAAAATCCAGCAGCTCCTTGCGAATGGGGCTTTCCTCATGGTCTTCCAGATACTTGTCCATGGAGGATTTCAGTCGGTTCAGCGCATTCACAAAGGGGGCAATTTCCTCCTCAATCCGATAGTTCTCACAGTTCTTTTTCTTCTCCAGCAACAGCTTGTTGCACTTTTCCAGTTTCCGCTCCATGTCCGTGGAAAATTCCTTCACCACCTTTTTCATGGCAAGGAAATCTTCCTTCCGCAGGGTGGCACTGTACATTTCCCTGCCCCGGTCCACCAGATTATGTGCCTCATCAATGAGAAAAAGGTAATTTTGCCCTGATGTGTCTGCAAAGAACCGCCGGAGATACACATGGGGGTCAAAGGCATAGTTGTAGTCACAAATCACCGCATCTGCAAACAGACTCATATCCAGACACATCTCAAAGGGACAGACCTGATGTCTCCGGGCATAGTGCTCCACCCGTTCTCTGTCAAAGCTGTCCTCATGGGTGATAAAGTCGTACATGGCATCATTAATTCGGTCAAAATGCCCTCTGGCGTAGGGACAAGCCTCCGGGTTACATTCCACTTCCTCACAGAAGCAGATTTTCTCCTTGGCCGTCAAGGTCACTGTCTTAAATAAAAGCCCACGCTTCCGTAATAGAGCAAAGGTTTCCTCCGCCACCGTTCTGGTGATGGTTTTGGCCGTGAGATAAAAAATCTTATCCGCCTTATGTTCTCCCACAGCTTTTACGGAGGGAAACACCGTGGAGAGCGTTTTCCCTACACCGGTGGGCGCCTCGATAAACAGTTTACGCTGGTGGTAAATGGTCTGGTATACATAAGTCACCAGTTCCTTCTGTCCCTCCCGGTAAGGATAGGGAAAGGCAAGCCGTTGGACGGACTCCGTTCTCTTTTCGTTCCATTCGCAGGTGTAATCCGCCCACTTTCGATACCGGGCCAGAACTCCCAGAAACCAGTCTTCCAGTTCCTCAAAAAAGAAATCCTTTTCAAATAACTTTTTCTCCTCCGTATCCAGATTGCAATAGGTAACCCGGATACGGATATTGTCCAGCCCGTTTTGCAGGGCATAGATATAGGCATAACATTTTGCCTGTGCCTCATGGAGCAGCACCGGCTCCTTGATTTTCTTTAAATCCCGGTAAGTGCCCTTGATTTCATCCACCAGAACCGGCTGTTCTATAAATGACAGTGTTGTCATCTGTGT